>NZ_JAHHPQ010000448.1:0-1091 GCF_024606245.1 Endozoicomonas sp. SESOKO2 | reverse complement strand
ACGGGCATCGACAAGCTGAACATATCGGACACCCTCTGCGATCCAAACCATGTTGAAGCTCTGACAGCACTGACAGTTGATGAGCCCACCGTCAGCATGACCTTCCAGGTCAATGACTCTCCCTTTGCCGGTCAGGATGGTAAGTATGTCACCTCCCGTAACATCAAGGAGCGTCTCGATCGCGAACTTCTGCATAACGTAGCGCTGCGTGTTGAGCAGGGTGATGATGCCGACAAGTTTAAAGTCTCCGGTCGCGGTGAGCTGCACCTGTCCGTTCTGATTGAGACCATGCGTCGCGAAGGTTTTGAGCTGGGCGTTTCTCGTCCGGAGGTGGTCATCAAGGAAATTGACGGTGTTCTGCAGGAGCCTTATGAGCAGGTGGTTGTGGATGTTGAGGAAGAGCATCAGGGCTCTCTGATGGAAGAGATGGGTTACCGTAAGGCAGAACTGACCAACATGGTACCCGACGGCAAAGGTCGTGTTCGTCTGGAGTTCATCATGCCTGCCCGTGGTCTGATCGGTTTCCGTTCCCAGTTCCTGACCATGACCTCCGGCAGCGGTATTCTGACCAATGTCTTTGATCATTACGGGGTAGTGAAAGACGGCGAAGTGTCTCACCGCAAGAACGGTGTACTGGTTTCTATGGTGAATGGCAAGGTTCTGGGCTACGCGCTCTGGAACTTACAGGACCGTGGTCGTCTGTTCCTGAACCCGAACGTTGACGTTTATGAAGGTCAGATCATTGGTCTGCACAATCGTGACAATGATCTGGTGGTTAACCCGACCAAGGGTAAACAGCTGACTAACGTTCGTGCTTCCGGCTCCGACGAAAACATTCAGCTCACCCCACCTATCCAGCACACCCTGGAACAGGCCCTGGAATTTATCGACGATGACGAGTTGGTGGAGGTTACGCCTAACCACATCCGTCTGCGCAAGAAGTTCCTGAAAGAGCATGAGCGCAAGCGTGCCAGTCGCAGCAAGTAATTTGGATGGCCTTCTAACCGGGTGTCAGCCTCCTGGCCCCGTTTAGTGTAAGTGTCTCGGTGAAGCAAAAACCTGGGCCCAGAATATTCCGTATTTGCCGGAGG
>NZ_JAHHPQ010000049.1:0-6108 GCF_024606245.1 Endozoicomonas sp. SESOKO2 | reverse complement strand
ATACGGGACAGGTTGACTGAACCCATCCGGATGAGGCCAAAAATAACCAGCGCAATAATACAGGATTGATGCCAGCCAGGAGAGGCTTTAAGATGCTTTGCCAGTAAATGGGTGCGTTGCACGAAAGGTGACTGCTTGAGGTAATGGGCTTGCAGAATACCTGCTATCGGACACCTATTTACCCTTTCATATCAAGCTTTGTCTCGAAATTGTCCCCTACAGAGAGAAATAACAGTTGTACTGACTTTTATCGCAGGAATCATGCTTATGAATGAAAAAGTAATGACTCATCAACAAAAAATTCAATTTTTCAGTGATGCTCTACACAATGTTTTAGCAAAGCATGACGCTTCTAAAGTCGCCGATTATTTTACGGATGATGCCGTCATAATGATTAATGAAAGACGCATGGAGGGCTGCCAACAAATTTGCGAGCGATTACAGTGGATTAAAGAGCATACCCATGGCGTGGATATTTCTGTGCATCGGGTTTTTTTCAACGGTGACCGGGGGTTCGATCACCACACATCCAGAGTGACATCCAATGAGGGTACTACGGCCCTGTTCAAAATATTTGGCTATATAGAAATGCGAGATAATAAAATATCGCGGTATGAAGATGTGACCGTTCAAATTGAAGGTGAAGAAGCCATGCATTTAGCGACATCTGTTCAACAATAAATCAAACTAATAGAAGGGAAATGACTCAGCCTCCTGTGATCAGGAGGCTGATAATGAAGTGATCAGGCCGGGGTGACATGGGCGATCTTAATCGCGCTTTTCAGGCTGCGGCTCATACGCTTTATAACGGATTGTCTGATGCCTCCGGCATCGAGTCCACACTCGGCCAGTTGTTGTTTGTGACTGGCGGCCTCAACGTATTCATCCGGAATACCTAGCTGCATGACCGGCACATGGATGCCCTGCTCATTGAGGAACTCGGCAACGGCTGAGCCCGCTCCACCGGCAATACAGCCTTCTTCCAGTGTGACCAGAAGTTCATGTTCTTTGGCCAGTTGTCGAATGAGCTCTTTATCCAGCGGTTTAACGAAGCGCATGTTTGCGACAGTGGCGTTAAGTTCGTCAGCAGCTTCCAAGGCGTTCTCTAGCAGAGTGCCGAAAGAAAGAATGGCCACTTGTTGCCCCCGGCGGCGAACCTCGCCTTTACCAATGGTCATGGATTCGAGACTTTCACTGATCGCTACACCGGGGCCGGTCCCTCTCGGGTAACGGACAGAAGCCGGCCCCTGATACTGATAACCTGTAGAGAGCATACGACGAGTTTCGTCTTCGTCGGAAGGCGTCATTACCAGCATTTCAGGCACGCAGCGCAAGTAAGCAATATCGTAGCAGCCACCATGAGTTGGGCCGTCTTCTCCAACCATACCTGCCCGGTCGATGGCAAAAAGGACGTTCAGCCTCTGAACTGCAACGTCATGAATTAGCTGGTCGTAAGCTCTTTGCAGGAAAGTAGAGTATATCGCGACGACAGGTTTCATCCCCTCACAAGCCATACCGGCAGCCAGAGTCACCGCGTGCTGTTCGGCAATAGCAACATCAAAGTAGCGATCCGGATAGCGATCGGCAAAGCGAATCAGGTCCGAGCCTTCGCACATGGCTGGGGTAATACCTACCAGTTTGTCGTCTTTTGCTGCCATATCGCACAGCCATTGACCAAAGACATTACAGTACTTGGGCTTTTTAGGGAGCCCGTGTTTTTCTCCACTGACTGTAGCGCTTGGTTCCAGCTTGGTGATGGCGTGATAACCAATAGGGTCTTTTTCTGCAGGTGTGAAGCCTTTACCCTTGCGGGTTACCACGTGCAGAAATTGAGGGCCGTCCAGATCTTTAAGGTTGTCAAGAGTGTGTAGCAGCATGGGTAGGTCATGGCCGTCAATAGGGCCAAAATAATTAAAGCCCATTTCTTCGAACAGGGTACCGGGAATGATCATTCCCTTCATGTGCTCCTCAGTTCTGCGAGCCAGTTCCCAGGCATGGGGAATGCCATTAAGCACTTTCTTGCTGCCTTCCCGAATATGGTGGTAGGTCCTGCTGGATAAGATTTTGGTCAAATAGTTTGACAAACCGCCTACGCTTTTTGAAATGGACATGTCGTTGTCGTTCAAAATAACCAGCATGTTGGCCTTGAGGTCTGCAGCATGGTTCATGGCTTCATAAGCCATCCCGGCCGTCATGGAACCATCGCCAATCACTGCAACCGTGCGTCGTTTTTCTCTCTTCAGCCGGGCGCTGGTAGCCATGCCCAGTGCGGCACTGATAGAAGTGCTGGAGTGACCCACGCCAAAGGTATCAAACTCACTTTCTTCTCTTTTTGGAAATGCAGCCAGACCGTCTTTCTGGCGTAGGGTGTCCATTTTGTTTTTGCGGCCAGTGAGTATCTTATGGGGGTAGGTCTGGTGGCCCACATCCCATATCAGACGATCATGGGGAGTATCGAAGAGGTAGTGCAGGGCGACAGTCAGCTCAACAACACCCAGCCCGGCACCAAAATGTCCACCCACCTGACCGACCGAGTAAAGCAGAAATTCTCTGAGTTCCCGGGCCAGCCGGGGCAGATCTGATCTATCAAGTTGGCGCAGCTGGTCAGGAGTATCGACCTGATCTAACAAGGGAGTATCAGGCTTTGTCTTGGGTATTTCGTGAAACATGTTTGCTCGCGGTCCAGGCCTCTCAGCCATAAAAAGCGACCCTTTCATGGGAATCGATCATAAAAGCCAGTTTCCTGGTCCCGGGTCGCTTTTCGAAAATTCGACGTCGTCCCTCATTCACCACAACTTGCACGGGACGGAAAGGGGAAACCTTGATGTTTCCGGCAGTTTGCCAGGTTTGAGGGTATCGAAGCCTGACAGCGTCGTAACACAGTCATGAGAGACTGATACCACTCTTGGCTCTTCTCAATAGGCGAAGAATGATAACAGTAAATGTCATCAGTGAATTATAGGATTGTACCTGAACAGTAGGTTTTTTCTATGGCAATGCTGAAGATAAGCTACGTAATGATATTACATCGAATCAATGAGATCTCTGGATGACGTACTTTGCCATTTGCCTGAGGATAATGGCCTGATCCCCGAAGCTTTCGAGGGAGCAAATCGCCTGGTGACAGAGCGAGCTGGCGAGTTCTCTGGCACCCTGCAATCCCATAAGGGATACATAGGTGGGCTTATCCAGAGCCAGATCTGCCCCTTGTTGCTTACCCAGTACTTCGGTGTCGGCGGTGACGTCAAGAATGTCATCCTGAACCTGAAAAGCCAGACCAATGGCGTCTGCATAGCGAATAAGTTGGTTCAGTTGTTCTGTTTCGACTTTGCCACTTGAAAGTGCGCCCATGACAACACTGGCGCGAATCAGTGCCCCGGTTTTGTGGCTGTGCATTAATTGCAGTTGTTCCTGATTCAATGGACTGCCTACAGAGTTCAGGTCCATGGATTGGCCACCGCACATACCCCCATGGCCAGAAGCACGGGCCAGTTCCCTGATCAGTTGCAGGCAGACAGGAGCGGGTAATTCGTGATGGCTTGAAGCCAGTACTTCAAATGCCAGAGTTTGCAGAGCATCACCTGCAAGAGTGGCAGTGGCCTCATCAAAAGCTTTGTGGCAGGTGGGTTTGCCTCTTCGAAGATCATCATCATCCATCGCTGGAAGATCATCATGCACCAGGGAGTACGCGTGGATGAGCTCTACAGCGCAGGCAGCAGGGTCTGCCTGAATCTGATCGCCACCTACGGCTTCAGAGGCGGCATAAACCAGAATCGGTCGAATACGTTTGCCACCGTTAAAAACAGAGTAGGACATCGCCTCAACCAGCCTTTCACTGACGTGACTGATGTCGGGAAGATGATTTTTGAGCTGCTCATCAACGCGGTTTTGACAACCCTTGATGTATTCCAGCAGAGTCATGGATTATTCGCCTTCTGTCGGATCGAAAGGGCGGGTTTCCAAATGGCCCTGATTTTCCAGAAGCTGCTGGACTCTCTGTTCTGCTTCAGTCAGCGCTTTCTGACATTCACGTGTCAGCTTTACCCCTTTTTCAAAGGCTTTCAGAGACGCTTCCAGTGTCATATCACCGGACTCCATTTGCTGAACCAGTGCATCCAATTCTGTGAGCGACTGCTCAAAGGCAAAGCCCTGCTTTTTTTCCGGCATGCTTAGAAACCTTTTCCATTGACTTGGTGAGGGAATACCTGCCTTCAGGATGACCTTTGTCAGCCAGAGTGCTTCAGTGCATGGCAAAAAAGGACGGTACTCACCCGGATAAATTAAAACGGGCTCAAGCATACCACAAATTCAGGTTGGGGCGGGTTCTGGCAACACGGGAGGGTGACATGTGCGGGGGCAGAGAGATTGTAAATAGTGTTTTCAAAGGAAAAACAGGCCGAGCGGATGGCTCGGCCTCATTGGGTGTTATTCAGTGGCCGGTCGAACGTCGGCTTCCGGGATAGGGCAAGATTGAGCTTCGCCAGCATTATGTTCCTGCCACACGTCCTTATCCATGGTCTTGTCCAGGAATGGGAACTTCTTGCGGTTAAATACCGGTACAACGCCGTCAGCAATTTGATCGTCAAAGTCTTTCAGAACTTTTACGACGATACCTGACAGTAGCAGAATAGCCGTAATGTTGATCAGCGCCATAGTACCCATAGACAGATCAGCGAAAGCCCATACGGTAGGCAGGTTGCCAACAGAACCCCAGAACACCATGACCAGGACGGCCAGACGATAAATCATCAGCAGAGTCTTGCTGTTTTTAATGAACAGCAGGTTAGATTCACCATAATAGTAGTTGGCGATGATGGAGGTGAAAGCAAACAGCAGGATGGCTAATGCAACCAGATGTCCACCCCATGGTCCTATCTCACTGGACAGGGCTGCCTGAGTCAATGCAACGCCGGTCAGGCCACTGCCCGGTTCCAGCATACCAGACACCAGTATAATGGCAGCCGTGGCTGTGCACACGACAATAGTGTCCATAAACACCCCCAGCATGCCCATCATGCCCTGACTAACCGGGTGAGTGGAGTGTGCAGTCGCTGCAGCATTAGGTGCGCTGCCCATACCGGCTTCGTTGGAGAACAGGCCACGCTTGATACCTTGCATCATGGCCTGGGAAACCATGTAGCCGACACCGCCACCCATGGCGGTTTCAAGACCAAAAGCACTCTTGAAAATCAGGGTGAATACAGCCGGTAGTTCAGGGATATTCATGGCCACTATAACAACCGCCACAGCCAGGTAGCCCATGGCCATGAACGGCACAATCATTTCAGCGACTTTGGCGATGGAACGAATGCCACCAAAGATGATGACGCCGCTGGCCAGTACCAGTCCGATGCCAATGTATTCAGGAGCAATGTTATAACCCGTGAAAGCGGCTGCAATAGAATTGGACTGAACGCTGTTGAAAGCAAATCCGAACGCAATAATCAGAGAGATAGAGAAAGCAATGCCCATCCAGCGCTGACCCAGTGCTTTCTGCATGTAGTACGCAGGACCTCCGCGATAAGTGCCATCACCATTGTTGGTTTTGTAGATTTGGGCGAGGGTGTTTTCGGCAAAACTGGTAGCCATACCCAATAGGGCAATAAGCCACATCCAGAAGATGGCACCGGGTCCACCCAAATAAATAGCAACGGCAACACCGGCGATGTTACCGGTACCAATTCGGGCCGCAAGACTGGTGCAGAATGCCTGGAATGGAGAAATATGAAGGTCGGAATGAGTTCTGCGGCTACCCATCATGGTTCTGGCAGCCAGACCGAAGCGACGGATTTGTACGAAACGTGTACGAATGGTGAATAAAATACCGGCTCCAAGCAGCAGGTAAATCAGGATACTCCCCCAAAGAAGATTGTTTGATGCAGAGATAAAATCGTTCATAGTACTTCCTGATTATTAATATGATATTTAGTTTGTTTGTTTTTATTTCCATATAAAATAGATGAATAAACGATGACGAATAAGTACAAACACTGCCTGCCCGAGTCATAGCAAATTAAGAAATAACAATCGTTTAGGACGCGGTTGCAAACGTAGCGAAAAAGCGCAGTTTACAGCGAGTAAATGAGCATTTTGAGCCACTTTTTAACG
>NZ_JAHHPQ010000048.1:0-3155 GCF_024606245.1 Endozoicomonas sp. SESOKO2 | reverse complement strand
CCATCTTTATAATAGGATCCATGCTCGTGTTTGACGTGTTGGTCATCAATGAAAAGGTCAATGTCTTGTATGCGTTTGCCCGGGCCTCGATCATTATTCCAGAAGATGTGAACTACCTGGTTGGTACAGAATTCCCCTGCTGTTTCACGATGGCATTTTGGTATCGACGGAAGCCCTATGAGTTCAGGCTCACCTGCGTATATAGGTCCATCCTCGCCGTATCCGCCCGGATTATGGGCATCATTTCTGGATTTAAAATAGAAATCCCGGGTGACGTGTTCCACGTGACCACCTGATTCTCTATAGTAGTAGGTAGCACTGAAGTAATAAGTCTTACTGGGTTTTACCCGATAGTAAAAACCATTTAAAAATGGTCCGATGCTAGCCACCTGAGAGTAACCTTTTGACAGGTTATATGCGTCCTTCGCAACAAAAACCATGGTCCGGAGCATGGTAATATCCCTATACGCACTGAAATCAGCCATGCTAATCAGCACGATATCGCCAGTGCATATCTGGTTATAGGGGCAGTTAGCACTATACACAGACGAAGGGATGCCGGCGTGTTCGTTGGCGTGACTGTTAAGCTCCGCATTAGCCACTTGCATCCCTACGAAACACGACAGCATGAGCAGTAGAAGCCTTTTAAAGAATTTTGTGTAATTCATGAGTTTGTACTTCTTAAACCTTAGGAGAGTCAGGCGTGTTAAGGATAGCTTCGTTTTCACCCCTCACATGAAAAAACATTCGGGCAGATTTCAACAGTGGAGAGCTATCGTCTGACTTTGGAACTCTGCTACTGTGCGCGAAACCATCCTTCAAAGCAGCCTCATTGACCGGATGACTCATGCCATTAACGACAGACATCATTAAGGAACCGTCATTTAAAATAGTAGCCCGTTGCTTGACAAAGAGAGGAACTCTTAGACCTTGTTTTCAATGAATGTAAGCAGGAAAGGAACTCTGTTTTCAAGCGGCTACAACTTACTTTCAGACCAGCATCACTCTATTTTCACCCTGCCATTGCAGCGTTTCTTTGGCGGGCAAAGAGCCTAGGATATTCACCGACCTTATCTTGTCAGACCGTGATAGCAATGCCGGATGAGAGCCGGGCTGACCTTCAGGAATAGCCAGGTTGGCCCCGGAAAGCTTTGAGCTGAGAAGTCCGGTCTTTTTCATACTGGCTACCGTTCGTTGTTTCAACGAGCCTTTCTCAAAAGAAAGCTTATGGCCATCGGGCTCACATTGACTGTTGTCTCCCAAGATTCAGTAAAAGGTTTGCGCAAAGGTTTTCACGGCGCACTATAGCGATTCATTCCTCGACTAAAACTGCCATGGATCAATCAACAACAAATCTGCACAGGAAAATACACGAATGGGACTATGAGGAATTCTGATTCTATTAGAAATTAACAGACACTGAAGCGGTGGTTATCAGTAAAAGAAACTTTTCTGACTGACGATTTTGCTAAACGGCAAACCGATTTTCTTTCAGCCCCCTGACTCCAGTCTTTACAGCAAAAATAGAGCCTGACTCAGGATACAACTCCAGCTCCTCATCAGAACAGGCCTGACGGCAACTGGTGATGTACAATGTTGAATAATCATCACCACCAAAAGCGACCATGGTTGGATATTTAACGGGTAAGCTTATGGTCTCCAAAAGAACCCCGCCGGGCGATAATCTGACAACTGCTCCGCCAGCGAAGAGTGCTGTCCAGTAACAACCTTCTTCATCGACAGCACAACCATCCGGACGTCCCTTTCCAGCGGGGAATCGATGAAACACCCTGCGATTGCTCAACTCTGCTCTTTCAAGATCAAAGTCGCAGGCGTAAATAATCTGCTCAGGTGAATCCGCATAGTAGATCGTTCGATTATCCGGACTGAAAGCGATGCCGTTACTGGTTAAAAATGGCCCTGCCTTTCTTTGGCAATCCAGCTGATTATTCAGCATGTAGATCCAGGCATCCGACTTGTCTTTCGGTGGATAAACAGATCCCACCCAGAACCTCCCCAAAGCATCGCAACGACCATCATTCAAGCGATTGTGAGGTTTATCAGACTCCGGGTCACAAATAGGAGTTATTCGACCCGACTCAATGGAATCCAGAAATACAAAGCCGGAACGCAAGGCCGCTACCAGCCCATGAGACGCCCTGAACACAAAACAGCCTATTTCTTCAGGCAGACTCAACGACTGCCGGGCGCCGGATTCTGGTTGCCAGCTGTTGAGAGACTTTCCGGTGATATCAACCCAGTAGAGGGTAGACGTGGGCTCATGCCAGCGGGGACATTCCCCTAAAAGAGTACCGGCATCAAGCACATTTTTGACGATTTTCATCGGAGTGAATAGTGAACCCGGTACCCAGAGCTTGCAAGTGAATTTACAAGAAATTTCAGGGATTCCGGGAGGTGTTCTGATGCATCATCTGGTTAACCCTGAGCTCCTGCAACAACAGTTCAATTTGAAATTGTTCCGCTTCAATCAGGGTTTTATAACGGACTACAACCGCATTCATCTGATCAGACAGGGTTCCCCTGGTATCCAGCTCAACATTGTCTGCAATAGACTTCAGTTGAGTATTGAGCTCTTTTTCCTGAACACTGTTGCGGGGCAGGCTCTTGTTCTCCAGGGTCTTTTTATTGATTTTTCCCTGAAGTTTTTTCAGCTCGCTCTGCATACGATTACGATAGGTCCGAATCCGCTTCTGCCTCAGAGCAATGCGATCTTCGATCATCTGGACGCGTAACTTTTCGTCCATCCCCCGCAACTTATCGATATCAAATGGCTCAAGCGGTGCCGCCAACCCCTTGAGCTCAATTGGTTTGGCATTGCTGTCACACTTCTCTTCTGTAAAGACCACATCGCCATTAACCTGACACTTGTAAATTGGCTTTGCGTATCCTGCAATCGGAATCAGCAAAATAGCGGCGCCAAGTACCCATTTTCTCAACTCCATGATAATGCCCTGACTTATTACTTCCCTTTACTATAGTCAGAGCCCTGATCAGGAACTGGCTACCAGAACGACCTGTTCCCCTCTTCTTAGAGGGTGTCGCTAAAGTAGCGAGCAAAGCTGTGACAAGGCAAAAAGTGGCGAAAAAGCGCAGTTTACAGCGAGTAAATGAGCATTTTGAGCCACTTTTTAACG
>NZ_JAHHPQ010000447.1:0-3946 GCF_024606245.1 Endozoicomonas sp. SESOKO2 | reverse complement strand
GCCTTCAATCTTGGCGAGCTTTGTAGCTGAAACCCACAAGATAAATTCACCTTCTAATGATTTATCTTGTGTCTAGCGTAATTGACTTTGCGATTGTTGCAATTTTATTTGACTGTTGCTCTCACTCACTTGTCAGGAGTAAAGCATGAGCTTAAACGCTGAACAACCGCCCGAAACAGAGCTTGACCATATTCGGGACACCTTAACGGGTATTGTCAGCTACGCCAGTAAAACCCGTGGTGAAATGCACCGAAGGTTCGATCAGCAAGAAAAACGTTTTGATGAGCGAGATAAGCGTTTTGATCATCAAGACAAAGCGATTGCTGCACTGAAAGCAGATAACGCAGAGTTGAAAGCAGACATCGTAGAGTTGAAAGCTGACAATGTGGAAATCAAAGGAGCCTTAAAGCTCATTCTGTCCAGACTTCCCAGCTAACCGCCGCATGTACAAACGGTTCCAAAGGACTGTGAACCAAGGGTTATGTCGAGAACCCGATGACGATTTTACAGTGGTCTCTCAATGAGAAAGCTTTTTTCTATCATTTTCACGGATCAGAACTCTTCTTTTCCCGGGTTCCACTGACCTCAATATTTTGAACTTCCGCTTTAAAGCCGAGTCTAACAGACCTGATCAATTTTTAATGTCCTTTCTAAGCGAGGATAAATACTGACTTTGCAACCATAAAGGAATCAGACATGGGCCCAATGAACAACAATTCCAGCATTGGTAATTTACTCTCGCCAACACCTGAGCCACCTCAAGTGGAGGAAGCACCAACGGGTGTCATTGCAGGCAGAGACGTTACTGTACATGACAAAAATGGACCTTTATTGCCCGGCTTGCCCGAATTAATACATTTAAAGATTATTCGCTGTTTGAGTTTTCGAGAGATTACCCAATTTGCAAAAGTATGCAGATATTTTCACGATCTTGTTAAAAATGATAAAGCTCTGGAAAGAGCATGGAGTCGCCGGTTTCCTTCACCACAGCAATATCAACTAAAGACCCTCTTTAAGACAAAAGATGATCACCAACTCCGTGCTTGGTTGAAGCCGTTTGCGAATGAGGACGCCATCAAGTCGCTCATAGAACAACGAAAGAATGTTCATTTTCCTGCTCAATTACTTTTCACCAACAGTAAACTGATGTCTCTATGTGAAAAATTTAAGTTAGTGGAAAAAACTGTCATTACCCATGATGCAAAAATCATCGCTGCCACACTCAGTCCCGATGGCCGCTATCTGGCAACCGCCAGTCACGATAACACAGCGAAAATCTGCGGCCGGGGGACCGATGGATTATGGGAACTAAAAGACATCATTTCCCACGAGGAAAGCGTCGACTTTGCCAACTTCAGCCCCGATGGCCGCTATCTGGTGACCGTCAGTCGCGATAACACAGCTAAAATCCATGATCTTCAGGACGTTGGCTCATTGGGAGTAAAAGCCACCATTAACATTATTTTTGGACTTTGGTTCAGCTCAGCCACCTTCAGCAACGATGGTCGCCATCTGGTAGTCACCAGCGCCAATGACACAGTGAAAATCTATGGTCTGAAGGAAGATGATGGATCATTGGAAGAAAAAGCCACCATTTCCCATGATGTATTGGTCCTTCGACCCACCTTTAGTGATGATGGCCGCCGTGTGGTGACCGTCAATCAAAATGAGGTAAAAATCCGTAGTCAGGGGGACGATGGATCATGGAGAGCAGAGGACATTATTCATGAAACAGTTATCAACGAGGCCAAGCTCAGCTCCGATGGCCGTCATCTGGCGATCTGTAGTGCAGGTTTAGCTCTGAAAATCTATGGTCAGGGGGACGATGGATCATGGGTAAAAAAAATAACCCTTCAACACCAGCTCACCATCAGCTCCATCAACTTCAGCGCCAACAGCCGCCACCTTGTAAGTACCAGCTTAGATTGCACAGCGAAAATCTGTAAGCTGCATGACGATGGATCATGGAAAGAAATAACCAGAATTGATCATGATTATGGGCTGTACTCAGCCAACTTCAGCGCCGATAGCCGACATCTGCTGATCACCGGTTTTGTTGGCGGAACTGCAGAAATCTATGGCCTGCAGGCCGATGGATCCTGGGTAAAAAAAGCCGCCATCATCCACGAAGATTGCATCCATGGAGCCACCTTCAGTCCCGATAGTTGCCTTGTGGCGACCGCCAGTTTAGATTCCACGGCGAAAATTTATGGCCTGTGGGCTGATGGCACATGGGTAGAAAAAGCCGTCATTCGACACGAGAGTTCAGTCACCTCAGCCAACTTCAGTGCCGATAGCCGAAATGTGGTCACCGTCACTCACGATAACAAGGCGAGAATCACTGAACTCAAAGGAAAGATTGATGATCCGATGGACGTTTAAGCCACTAAAACAACCTGCAATTAAGCGTCTTTTTGATGATAACCGATTTAAAAACAGCATATATGTTGAGTACCTGACTACAACTTTTGCAGCGGGCTCTCAATAAAAAAGTTTCTCTCTGTTATTTTCCCGTATCAGTGCTCTTCTTTATCTGAGTTCCACTGACCTCAATATTTTTGAACTTATACTATAAAACCGACTCCAACAGATCGAATCCATTTTAAATGTCCTTTCCAAGCGAGCATAAATACTGAATTTGGAGCTACGGAGAAATCAGGGATGAACCCTATTAAGAGCAATTTCAGCATACACGAACCGCTCTCGCGAACATTTGAACAAACTCAGCTGGACGAAGCAGCAACGGGTGTCAGTGAAAGCAGGGACGTTACTCTGTATCACAACAATAACTCCCCATTCTTAGAGTTGCCCGAATTAATACATTCAAAAATTATTCGCTGTCTGGGTTTACGAGAGGTTACCCGGTTAGCAAAGGTATGCAAATATTTTCGCGATCTTGTTAAACAAAATATAGCTCTGGAAAGAGCATGGAATCGCCGTTTTCCTTCGTTTCCTTCACCACACCAATATCAACTGAAGACCACCATTAATACAAAAGATGAGCACCAACTCCGTGCTTGGTTGAAGCCGTTTGCAAATAAGGAGACTATTGAGTTGCTCATAAAACAACAAGAGAATATTCATTTTCCTGCGCAGTTACTTTTCACCAACAGTAAACTGATGACTCTATGTAAAAAATTCGAGTTAGTGGAAAAACTCGAAATTACCCATGGTGATAGAGTCTACGAAGCCAATTTCAGCCCCGATGGCCAACATCTGGTAACCGCCAGTCGCGATAAAACAGCGAAAATCTATGGTCTGGAGGATGATGGCTCGTGGAAACGAAAAGCCATCATTACCCATGATGAATGGGTCAGAACAGCCATTTTTAGCCCCGATGGCCGCTATCTGATAACCGCCGGTCACGATGCTACAGCGAAAATATATGGTCTGGAGGACGATGGCTCATGGGAAGAAAAAACCATCATTACCCATAATAATTACCTCGTTTCAGCCACCTTCATTGGTGATGGTCGCCGCGTGGTGACTGCCAGTTTTGGTGATTCGGTGAAAATCACTGGTCGGGGGAACAATGAATCATGGGAACTAGAGGACGCTTTTCATAAAAATACGATCTGCTCGACCCGGCTTAGCCCTGATGGCCATCACATGATAATTTTCTATGCTGTAAATTTCGTTATTGAAATCCATGGTCAGTCAGCTGCTGGATTATGGGCAGTAACATCTACCATTCAAACCGAGTCCGGAGCCCGCTCGGCCCGGTTCAGTGCCGATAGCTGCCATCTGGTCATCATCACTTTTGCTAGTACAGCGATAATCTGTGACCTGCTGGCTGATGGATCGTGGAAAAAAATGGGCACAATTAAACATGGTTTCTGGATCAAATCAGCCAATTTTAGCGCCGACTGCCTCCATGTGGTGACCGCCAGTGAAGATCATAAGGCGAAAATCCATAGCCAGAATGCTGGATCATGGGAAGAAAAAG
>NZ_JAHHPQ010000446.1:0-1624 GCF_024606245.1 Endozoicomonas sp. SESOKO2 | reverse complement strand
ATGGTGTCGTAAACATTTATGGCCTGGAGGCCAATGGCTCATGGCTGCAAAAAGCAGCCATTCAAAAAAAGACCGGATTCACCTCAGCCAGCTTCAGCGCCGATAGCCGAAATGTGGTGATCGTCAGTCAAGATAACAAGGTGAGAATCACTGAACTACGCAAGAAGAATTGATGGTTGAATGAGCGAATGGATCAGGGCTCTGCGGTTGCTTAGTTTCACTGACCTCAATATTTTTTGAACTTCTGTTATAAAACCGACTCCAACAGATCTAATTAATTTTTAATGTCCTTTCTAAGTGAGGGTGAATACTGAATTTGGAGCTATAAAGGAATCGAGTATGGACTCTATGAAAAGCGGTTCGAGCATTGACGAACCCGTCTCGACAAGACCTGCGCAACCTCAACTGGAGCAAGCACCAACGGGTGTCAGTGCAGGCAGGGACGTTACTTTACATAACAACAATGAATCTTTATTCCTCTGTTTGACCGACGTACCAAAACTCAGGATCATCCGCTATTTGGGTTTTCGGGAGATTATTTGTTTAGCCAAGGTATGCAAATATCTTCGCGATTTTGTTAAAGCAGAAAAAGCTTTGGAAAGAGCATGGAGTCGCCGGTTTCCTCCGTTTCCTTCACCACACCAATATCAACTAAAGAACACCATTAAGACTAAAAACGAGCACCAACTCCGTGCTTGGTTGAAGCCGTTTGCTGATACGGGCACTATCGAGTCACTCATAAAACAACAAAAGAATATTCATTTCCCTGTTCAGTTACTTTTCACCAACAGTAAGTTGATGTCTCTGTGTAAAGAATTTGAGTTAGTAGAAAAACTCGAAATTACCCATGGTGATAGAGTCTATGAAGCCAATTTCAGCCCCGATGGCCAACATCTGGTAACCGCCAGTCGCGATAATACAGCGAAAATCTACGGTCTGGAGGACGATGGCTCGTGGAAACAAAAAGCCATCATTATCCATTATAATTGGGTCAGATTAGCCGTTTTTAGTCCCGATGGCCGCTATCTGATAACCGCCAGTCTTGATGGTACAGCGAAAATCTATGGTCTGGAGGACGATGGCTCATGGGAAGAAAAAGCCATCATTACCCATAATAATTACGTCGTTTCAGCCACTTTCATTGGTGATGGTCGCCGCGTGGTGACTGTCGGTTTTGGTGATTCGGTGAAAATCACTGGTCGGGGGAACAATGGATCATGGGAACCAAAGGACGCTTTTCATAATAATACGATCTGGTCGAGCCGGCTTAGCCCTGATGGCCATCACATGATAATTATCTATGGTGCGAAGTTCTTTATTGAAATCCTTGGCCAGTCAGCAGCTGGATTATGGGCAGTGACATCTACCATTCAAACGGAGTCCGGAGTCGGCCCGGCCCACTTCAGTGCCGATAGCTGCCATCTGGTCATCACCACTTTTGCTCACAGAGCGATAATCTGTGATCTGCAGGCTGATGGATCATGGAAAAAAATGGGCGAAATTAAACATGATGCCTTGATCAAATCAGCCAATTTCAGCGCCGACTGCCTCCATGTGGTGACCGCCAGCGAAGATCATAAGGCGAAAATCCATAGCCAGAATGCTGGATCATGGGAAGAAAAAG
>NZ_JAHHPQ010000445.1:0-2372 GCF_024606245.1 Endozoicomonas sp. SESOKO2 | reverse complement strand
ACATTGAGTTCAGCCTCTCTGGATGAAAGCACACAGAGGATGCTGGCAGGAATGTTGTCCGACATTCAACAACAGCAGTTAACGCAGGAAAGACTTAATCGTTACATCCTGGGACTATTGATTCAGGCGCCCGGGGAATTGAAAATGCTGAGTCAGTTTTTTTCTCTCACCGCTCAACATCTGGTTAATGTTCAACCTATCCATGCTATTCAGAACACGCCGTGGCAACAAACATTTCATCAGGACATGGCTTTTATTGTGCAAAGGGTTGAACGATTCAACGATTCTAATGTGCCGTTAAGAAAGCTCCATATTGCGGACATTCCTTCATTGTTGGCCGATGTGGCTTCAGGAGGTGTGACTTCGGGGGATGCGACCTCAGTAACCGATAGCTTTTCCTACGACAAAGGGCTATCACGTCTGTTTGCTCTCGTTGACGAATTACACGATGCCTGTTTAGTGCCCAGTGTTTCATCTGAAACCCGTCAAATGCTCAGAGACCCATCTGAAAAATGGTTGAGCCACATCACAGGAGAAATGACTAAAAGATTGCCAGAAGCCCTGAAGTACGGTCTTAATGATAAAGGATTCGTTTCTCCGGAATTTCTGGGCATGAGACAAAGCATGCATAAAGAGTGGCAATTAATTCTGACCAGCATCAACGATTCCGACAAAATGCTCACTCAATTTGAGATGGATCGCCCAAGAACAGACTTTGAATTCAAAGTAGCCAATGGCAGCAGTAAAAGAAAGGATCAAAGTTACTCTCATGTCGGAAAACCGCTGGAAGTCACTCAACTAATGCGCTTTCTTCGCGACCGGCGCGCTGCCAGCGCTTTATCAAAACTTTTGACTCAGGCTTTTGCTGCCTACCAGACCAAGCTTGAGAATTATCGCCTACATAAGGTGACCCCCTTTCTGCTGACCCCTATGGGCAAGGATGCCCGTGATACCATCCGGATTACAGTCACACAATTGCCAGACGGAAACCTTGCCGTTGATTACACAATGATAGCCGGTAAACCCCCCTATTCATTGGGAGTTAGAGAAGCCGGGATTATGGGACTGGAAACTTATCAAATTTCCGGCAGATCCATTGTTTCCATAGAACCTCTGAAGCGAGGTAAAGTTGAAGCAACAGAACCACAAGTCATGGTAAAGTTAGCCACCAGACAAGGACAAATAGACTGGTATGTTGATGAAAATGGGCAACTGCTTCAGATCCCCTGCCCTTATTTACCGTCAGAACAATAAGCCATCAATAACAACAAATTCTGTCAACCAAGGATGCCTTCTATGCAAATGCTGCGACACGGTATGAAGCTCTTTACTGCAACAGCTCTGACCATTTCTATTAGCGGCTGCTCTCTCCTTCAGATTCAACCCAAAACCAGCTATCAGCAAGACAAAACCTATAAACTGACCATTCTCCATACCAATGACCACCACGGTCGCTTCTGGCAGGACACTAAGGGGCGTTATGGTATGGCTGCCCGCATGACCCTGGTTAACCAGATTCGTGAAGAAGTTCAGGCTAAAGACGGCAATGTTCTATTATTATCCGGTGGCGATATCAACACGGGTGTACCTGAATCCGACTTGCAGGACGCCGTTCCTGACTTCATGGGTATGAACCTGCTCGGTTACGACGCAATGGCCGTTGGCAATCACGAATTCGACAATCCTCGCTCCATCCTCGAAATGCAGGCGGAGCTGGCTAACTTCCCCTTCCTGTCAGCTAATATCATTGACGACAAAACCGGAAAAACCCTGTTCGAACCTTATACCATCTTCGACGTGGATGAACTTCAGGTTGCCGTCATGGGCCTGACGACCAAAGACACACCGAAACAGACCAGCCCGGGTAATCTTGTCGGCCTGACATTTAAAGAACCTATGGTAGTCGCCTCCAAGCTTGTTCCTGAACTGAAAAAAAAACGCAGATATCATCATCGCCACTACTCACATGGGGCACTATGCCGACGCCTATTACGGTGCCAATGCACCGGGAGACGTGACTCTGGCAAGAAGTGTTGACGGCATTGACCTGATTGTCGGCGGTCACTCTCAAGACCCGCTGTTCAAGCCAGACCATCAGAACGGGACTTACATTGTTCAGGCCTGGGAATGGGGCAAATTCGTTGGTCGTGCTGATTTTGAATTTAAAAACGGCGACCTGAAACTGGTTGACTACCGACTGATTGCTGTGAATACGGGTAATACTGAAGTCTTGCTTGCCCAGGATCCAGCCATGCTGGAACTGCTGACACCTTACCAGAAAAAAGGTGCCAAAATGGTTCAGGAAAAAGTAGGCTCTGTCGACCAGCGCCTTCTGGGGGAACGCAAAGAAGTTCGTTTTGAGCCTACCAATC
>NZ_JAHHPQ010000444.1:0-2120 GCF_024606245.1 Endozoicomonas sp. SESOKO2 | reverse complement strand
CATCGCCGCAGGGTCGTTGATTGCTCCTGCATAAACGACACTTCCACCATCCCTGAGGGCGTGCTCGGAAGTCAAACGAAAAATGCCTGAGCGGGCAATACCGATTGTAGAGACACTTATTTACTCAGACAGTCTTTCTTTCTTTTGTATCTTGTGGGCTTCATCTGGAAGGCCAAGCTGCCAGTAGCTACTGATGTAGCGCGAAGAGCGGGGGGCCAGAGATTCTTCATTCACCCAGTTTCTGATCTCCAGCACAGCGTTCAGCTCACTGGCAGCCCATAAATAGGGATCTCCGGGGAAATGAGGCAGGTTAGCCAGAGTTTCTTTTAAAAGCTCCTTCTGTTGGCCTGGGTGTGGATTTATAACCCAGATCAATTCCATGCCCTTGGGGATCAGCGATGCTTCCAGAAGCAGAGATTGCTGGTCGTCCTGATGGGGAATTTCCAGAATTACATAACCCTCTGCATGGGCGGGTAAAATCTCTATGTTTGCACGAATAGCTGGTAGTGCGGTCAGGTCTCCGACCAGAACAAACCAGTCTGCATCCAGATCGACCAGTTTAGTAGGACCGGGTCCAGAGACTGAAATCGGATCGCCAATCCTGGCATCCTCAAGCCATCGCGCAGCAGGCCCCTGGTCACAGGCATCGGGATGCACTGCGAAATCAATCGTTAAATGCCGTGCACGCTGATCACTGGAAACAACAGTATAACTTCTTCGTAGTGGTTTTCCGGGCATTGCAGGATTATCGAAAATTAATTTGATGTAGGCACTGGCTTGATCGGGTGGAAAATCAGAGAGCGATTCTCCGGTCAGGACGACCCGCTTCATATGAGGGCTCAGGGACTCAATGCTCTTAACAAATAGCTCTCTTGCAGGAGGTCTTGCCATATAAGTGCTCAAAGGATCTTAGAATATAATTGAGAATCATTATCATATCTGTATGGGACAATTTCAAGTAATACTCAGAGACTACCTGCATTGCTTGCCTTATGTTTTAAAATGAGTCGGCATGGAGTGAAACCTGTGCCTAGCTTCTGCGCTCAGGAGAAGAAGCATAAAGATCCGCAAATATAAGGATTGATAATTTATCGTTTCCTGAAAAAATGGTTGGTTTTTTTCTAGAGGTTAAGCCATTGATCACCCAAGATTCGTTCCAGAAGGCCCTTAACAATAATAAAGCTGTTCGTCCTCAAGACATTGAACTGCTGACAGCATGGTTTTCTCTGCCCGGACGTGCCGCTAGTGCTGAGCATGTGATTGCTCTGACGGGGGCTAAACGTGCATCCCTGATCATTAACAATCTGGGCAAGCGTATTGCCGGGTTCCTGGAAATAGATGCTGGCACTGGTGCTTCTGTTGTTGCCCTTGATGAGAAAAACGAAGCAGGTGAAGCCGTATGGGTTATGTGTGAAGAGCTGTCCCGGGCTCTTACGGCTAATGGTCTTATCGCTTCTGAAGACGCCCGGTTAGAAGCTGGCGACGCTGAGCCTGTAATAGCTGAAGCCAAGGTAGCAAACGTGGTAGCTGAGCCAGAAGTAGTTATTGAAGTGGTGAGTAGCCCGTTGGCTGAAGCTCTGATTGAATTCGATGTTCAATCTATTCGTAAAACTTACCCGAGCACTCCTGCTGGGCAGCGTTTGCTCAAGCCCGCTATGGTAAATGCTCTGGTAGCTAGTCGTCCAGCCAATGCCCGTGCATACCAGCGTATGATCCCTGCTGAGCTGCGTAAGAGCGTCAGCCCTCAGGAAGCCAAAATGTTCCTGAACAAAGTGCTGGGTATTCTGAAAACCCCCTGACAGGCAATATCGGTCTGAAGTCCGGGCCGAAAGAAACAGAAGAAGGGGCAAACCATTATTGGTAGTCGGTATATGCTCCTTGGTTTGTTTACAGCGCTTGTTTACCCTATCACAGTAACAATGCTAATGGCTTCATCGACTCTTACCTGTCTATTTGAGATCTACTGAATATGCCCCTGACCAGAGCCCTACAGTCTAAGTACGATGCCATTATTATCGGAGCCGGTGCATCGGGTCTTATGTGTGCGCTCACAGCTGGGTACCGGGGTCGCAACGTTCTTGTTCTGGATCACGCCAACAAGATCGGCAAAAAAATTATTA
>NZ_JAHHPQ010000443.1:0-34102 GCF_024606245.1 Endozoicomonas sp. SESOKO2 | reverse complement strand
ATACGGGATTGATGCCAGCCAAGAGAGGTTTTAAGATGCTTTGCCAGTGAATGGGGGGTGTTGCACGAAAGGTGACTGCTTGAGGTAATGGGCTTGCAGAATGCCTGCTGTCGGCCACCTATGCACCCTTTGATATCAAGCTTTGTCTCGAAATTATCCCCTTCAGAGCTCTGATTTTTGACAAAAGGCTTTTGACAGAAAACATTCTCATTTTCTTGATCTATCTTTCCCTTCTGTTAACCAGAATACAAGGATAGAATTATTGAGCACTCACTCTTTGCAACACTAATGTTGCTGCTATTGTCGCTTTCTGTCATCTGCCAGGGTGAAACGTTGACAGAACGTATTTTTGTTGAGATTCAACAAAATTCAAACCGGAGCTTCACTATAAAGCGTGACCAGCGAAAATTGTCTGGCAACCCATCACACATTACCGACACAGGGGGCTGTGCAGGAACAGATTTCCTGCCTGATGAAAAACGACAGAAATCGTATGATTACGGAGCAAAAATGCCCCTTATTGAGTCGATTTCGTGGCAGTTGCTATACGCTACTAATCTACTCGTTGGTTTCGAACTGATCCTGAGCACCATAGATACCCCTTTAAGCTCTAACCCACACTCAGGGATGCTCGCAGAAGTGGTTGTCAGTGTCGGTTGGCTTTTAAAATGCTATTGGAACCCTTATTCACGGCTGTTTAGCCCAATTCAATACCAAGTTGAACAACAAGAGTCGAGTCAGGATCGCCTATTTGCCACCATCACTGTCATGTTTGGCTCTGGATGTAACCAACAATCATATCAGCCAACAAAATCATCCAGTCAGCAAGCTCCGCAAAGAAGTACATACCCTTCAGGCTATTTCGCTAGCCTCCTGCATTCTGACTATGAGGACGGTAACGAAGACCCTCAACAACACCCACATACTTTGGGTTTGAATTGTTTCGTCCATCCCTGTCATGGTACCTGTCAACTCCGACCATCATCTGATAACACAGAGCCCTCTGAATGGCCGATGAATTTCGCAGGAAGCTCATGCCTCCATTTGGCCACTGGGTACTGCTTCAGTTGCGTGGGGCATTTGGATCCTTTACAGGTTACGCACCCCCAACAAACCCTGCCTTTCGAAATACGGGATGATATTCTTGCCATTAAACGCCAATACGATTTTGGTCAACGATTTCCGCCACAGGCGCATGGTACTGATGACAACCCAGCCAATAATGGCAACCCTCAAGGCGGGGTCGCTTTAGACTCAATGAGTGCAGGGGTAGTCTCTAAAGGGCAACGAACCTGTGTCGAGATCGTGATAGGTGAGGATGGCCGGCAGCGGCCATGCGGAAGGATTTGGAAAAGTTCCAGAGCCCTGTCGGATCACAAAAGAAGAGACCACAGTGGGCAACAAACCTGTGACGTGCCCCTGATCGGTCAGGATGGCCAGCCGCGGCCATGCGGAAGTATCTGCAGAGGTTCTAAAGCCCTGTCGGAACATAAAAGAAGAGACCACAGTGGGCAACAAACCTGTATCGTGACCGTGATCGGTGAGGATGGCCACCGGCAGCGATGCGGAAAAGTCTTGAGAAGTGCTATATCTCTTACGGCTCACAAAAGCTCATACCACAGCGGGCAAAAAACCTGTGACATGACGGTGGTCGGGGAGGATGGCCAGCTGCACAAATGCGGGATGCTCTGCATAAATGCCAGAAATCTGGCGAGTCACAAAAGAGTTGCTCACACTGGGCAAAAAACCTGTGGCATAACTGTCGTTGGGAAGGATGGCCAGCCGCGGCCATGCGGGATGCTCTGCAAGAATGCCAGAGACCTGTCGTATCACAGGAGAAAAATACACAGCGGGCCAAAAACCTGTGATATGCCCCTGGTCAGCGAGGATGGTCAGCAGCGGCCATGCGGGTTGGTCTGCAAAAGTGCCCCGGCCCTGACGGATCACAAAAAAAGAGACCACACCGGACAACAAACCTGCAACATGACCGTGGTCGGGGAGAACGGCCAACTTCAACGATGCGGTCAGCTCTGCGACAATGCCAGAGCCCTGTTGAATCACAAAAAAAAACATCGAAAAAGCAAGTTTGTTGATGTGGACCAGAATGGAGGCCTCTTTTCTAAATGACAGACAAATAGATATATGCTCTTGATCTATCCTTTCTCTCTGTAAAACACAATGCAAGGATGGATTTATTAAAAACTCTCTCTTTACGGCACTGCTGTTGTTGCTACTGTTGCTACTGTTGCTACTGTTGCTACTGTTGCTACTGTTGCTACTAAAGCTGTTGTCTGTCGTCTGTCAGGCCGAGCCGTTGACAGAACGTTTTGTTGTCGAGCTTGAACAGAATGCAGTTTTTACAAACCAGAGCTTTTCTGTAAAGGATTACCAGCATAAATGGCCGGACAGCCCGTCAGACATTACCGATACAAACGGCTATGCAAGATCAGATTTACCGCTTGACGAAAAACGACACAAACTTGTCGGTTACGGGGTAAAAACCACCCTTATTGAATCAATTTCATGGCAATGGCTTTGCGCTACTCATCTGCTGGTTCGTTACAAACTGATCTTGACCACCAAAGACTCTCCTCTGTTTTACACCCCTTATTCATGGGTGCCTGTAGAAGATGTTTGGGTGTGAATTGTTTCATCCACCCCTGTTACGGCGTTTGCCAATTCCGATCATCATCTGATGGCAGAGAGCCCGCTCGATCGCAGCTGGATTCCCTGGAAAATTTGACAAGCCACACAGAAGCTATCACCGGACAAAGCTCACGCACCGATTTGGTCAATAGACACGGCCATAGCTACAAAAGTCATTCTGATACTATGCAGAATATATATTCCAATGAAACGTCGCTTTTCGAAATGTCGTTTACCCTGTCCACACCCCCACCAAGAACTTCAGAAACAGAGCAAACAACAGAATCATTCCAATTGGACCAGACCCAGACTAAGATGTTATTGTCGTCTAACAACAGCGTAAAGCACCATGGTCAACATACCTGTGACGTGACCGTCTTCGGGGAGGATAGTCAACCGCGACTCTGCGAGACAGTCTGCAAGAATGCCAGAGTCCTGTCGGATCACAAAAGAAGATTCCACACCGCACAACAGACCTGTGACGAGATGGTATTCGAAGAAGATTGCCAGCAGCGCCCGTGCGGAAAGACGTGCAAGAATATTCGATCTCTTTCGGTTCACAAAAGCAAATACCACACCGGTCAGGCAACCTGTAACGAAATCTTGGCCGAAGAGGATCGCCGACCGCGGAGATGCGGGACGATTTGCAAGAGTGCTAAAGCCCTGACGGAGCATAGAAGCATGCATCGAAAGCGCAAGCGCGTTCAGGTGCACTTCTCCCAATGAACACTAGTTGCCCTCTTCTGCCTGCTCCCTCTCTCCACTGTCGAGCTCAGATGCCAGCCGATAATCATCCCGTCCGCTTTTCTTGGCCACATACATGGCCTGATCAGCAGCCTTGAGCAGAGCTTCGGCATCAGTGCCGGTATCTTCTGATGTCGCAATTCCGATACTGGTGCCTACGTGTCTGGCTTCGCCATTCAGATCGTGGGGTTCACGGATTGTGGTGAGAATCTTCTCAGCAATCAGTTTGGCGTCCGATGCTTCCGCCACATCATCCAGAATGATGGCAAACTCATCCCCCCCTAACCTGGCAACCAGGTCACCTTCACGCACACATTCCTGCAACCTTTGTGACACACTTCTCAGCAGAAGATCTCCGGCATCGTGCCCAAGGGTATCGTTAATTTCCTTGAAGTGATCCAGATCAAGGTACATGACAGCAGTGCTCTTATTCCGCCTCTGACTCCTGGCTAATGAAGCACCCAGAAACTCTTTGAACAGTGTCCGATTAGCCAGCCCTGTCAAACTGTCGTACTTCGCCATCAGCAACAACTGATTTTCCAGCTTCTTGCGCTCGGTAATGTCTTGAAACAATAAAACGCAACCCTGCACTTCCTGCCTGTCATTAACAATAGCCGCCATATTGTATTCAGCATCAAAGTGGCTTCCGGAAAGTGTCCAAAGTTGTCTATCTGATGTATGAAAGACACCTCCAGCGACCATCGTATTCTCAAGTATTTCTGACTCTTGCCACTTTTCCAGAGCCTCTTCCCCTTTAGCGTCGTATACAAACTGACTGATGTGTTTTCCCAACAGATTTTCTTCTGTTCCTCCAAGCATGGCGCAGGCGGTTGGATTGATGAACGAAATCTTGCCATCGGGATCAAGACCGGCGATGCCTTCACCGGCATTATCCAGCAACAACTTATTCTTTCGGCTGATCCAGCGAAGCTCCCTTGAGACTTGCTCTAGCTCAATCCGCTGTTCTTCCAGCTGCAGAAACACCTTAACCTTGCCCAACAAGATATCCGGATTGATGGGTTTTGGCAGATAATCAACCGCACCCGCCTGATAGCCTTTACTGATGTAGGACTGATCCTTGTTTATGGCGGTGACAAAAATGATAGGAATATTGGCTGTCTGCTTGTTGCTGTGCAGCAAAGTCGCCGTCTCAAAACCGTCCATGCCCGGCATCTGCACATCCAGAAGGATCACCGCAAAATGGTGATGAAGCACTTCTGATAAAGCCGCTTCACCAGAGTCCACTTTATGTATTTCGGCTCCCAACGGCTTGAGAAGCTTGTTCATGGCCAGCAGATTCTCAGGACGATCATCCACGACCAGAATTTTGACTTTCGGCTTGTCATCCATGACCGCCCTCCTGACTCATTCATGTCTCAGGTTTGAAATTCTTGGATTTTAAGCAGACAGCCATATCACTCAAGTCCAGCACATGGTCCACACAACCGGTTGCAATGGCTGATTTGGGCATTGTCGGCACCTCGGCTGTTTCGGGATTCTGGACAATGGTTAATCCGCCTGCCTGTTTAACAGCCCTGACACCCTCTGCCCCATCTTTATTGGCGCCCGTTAACAGGACACCCACCACTTGTGTACCAAAAACATCGGCAGCAGATTGAAAGAGGACATCCACCGAAGGTCTGGAATGGCAGACCGGGGCATCAATGCTCAGGCTCAGGGTTTCCCTATCTTCAACCTGCAAGTGGTAACCACCAGGAGCCAGGTAAACATGATTGTCGACCATCTTCTGCTTGTCATAAGCAATACTGACCGGCAGTGGTGATGTTTTCCCCAGAAATTTTGATAAGCCTTCTTCATCACCGGACGCCAGGTGTTTGGTAATAATAACGGGATACGAAAAACAGCTTCCCAGTTCCAGAAGCAGGGATTCCAGTGCTGAAAGCCCTCCGGCTGAGGCTCCGATCACCAATACCCCGTCGCTCATCAATTACCCTTTCTGTAGATGCGCTGGTCCCGATCAGTGACTTCCAGCTGATTACCGATTGAACTGAAGAGAATATTTTCCCGCTTGCCAACACAGAGCACACCTCTGGAACAGAGACTGTCAAATAGCAGTTGCAACACCCGATCCTGTAGCTCCTGATTGAAATAAATGAGTACATTTCGACAAAGAATCAGGTTCATTTCCCCGAATACACCATCCGTCACCAGATTATGATTAGCAAAGGTAATATGATCAGCCAGTCGTCCATTGAACTTCACGGAGTCATATCCTCTGTGAAAGTAGTCTGATAACTCTTTCTTGCCTCCTGTCTTGCGGTAGTTCTCCTCATAAAGAGCCATCTCGGCTTCCGGATAGATACCGCTTTTGGCATGACGCAATGCCTGATCGTTAAAGTCTGTGGCATAGATCTGACAGCGATCCAGCAGACCCTCTTCATCGAGAAGAATAGCCATGGAGTAGGCTTCCTGACCACTGGCGCAGCCCGCATGCCAGATTTTGATAAACGGATAGGTTTTCAGAATCGGGACTATGTTCTCCCGAAGAGACTTGAAGAAATCCGGGTTCCTGAACATCTCTGTCACAACCACCGACATATCTTTAACAAAAACAGCGAAAGCAGACTCGTCATGAAGAAACAATGGAATCAAGTCACTGATGTGCTGAACGCCCGACATCTTCATGTGTCTTTTGACACGGCGGATTAAAGATGCTCTGGCATAGCTGCCAAACTGGTAACCATACTTTTCCTGAACAGCACTCAGAAGTAGCTTCAGTTCAAAATCCTGATACGAATCCCCGGGTTCTGTCATTTGAATAACCAGACCTTCATCATTTCAACCAGTTTGTCGATCTCCACCGGCTTGGTCATATAGTCATTGGCGCCCGCTTCTATACACTTTGCCTTATCATCGGACATGGCCTTGGCTGTCAGTGCAATGACAGGCATACTCTTAAACCGGTCAACTTCACGCATTTTGGTCATGGCTTCATAGCCGTCCATCACCGGCATCATGATGTCCATCAGCACCAGCTCAATACCCTCTTCTTCATCGAGCTTATCGAGGGCGTTTTGTCCATTATCAGCAATGACCACTTCCAACCCAATTCCCTGCAAGCCCTTGGATAATGCAAAGGTGTTGCGAAGATCATCATCCACCAGCAGAATTTTATGACCTTCAAGGGATTTGTTATTCACCGACTTAGCTGCAGGCCTTAATTCGGCAGGAGCCGACTTTTCGATCGAATGAATGAAAAGGCTGATCTCATCCATCACCCTCTCGGAAGCATAATCCCCCTTCATAACCAGAGCACGGGTATATTTCTGCAGCTCTTTCTGGTCTTCTGCCGACAACTTCTTATCGGTATGAATGATGATCGATGGCATGTTGTCGCCCATCTTTTCCTGAAGCTTCTGTAAAAACGCCAGTCCACTGCTGTCTGGTAAATCGACATCCATCACCAGACACTGCCAGTGATTCTCTGACATTGACTGTTCGGCTTCTTCAGCGGATGAAGCCTCGGCGATATTCATCCCTTTTTCTCTCAGCATTTTCGCCAGGTGTGATCGACTCTCTGCATCAATGTCCAATAACAGAGCATGTTGGATATCTTTTGAGAGAGCCGTTTTAAGCGTGCTGAAAACCTTTTCCAGGTCACCTACCGACACCGGCTTGACCAGATAACCAACAGCCCCCTGTCGCTCTGACTCATCAGGATCACGTCCCGAAACGATGTGAACCGGTATGTCTTTTGTCATAGCATTCTTCTGCAACTGCCTGAGCACATCTTCACCATCCATATCTGGCAGGCCAAGATCCAGAATAATGGCCATAGGCTGCTCTTCGATCGCCGTCTGAATCCCTTCCTTACCATTGGCGGCCACCAGACATTGATAACCATGACTGCCGGAAAGCTGTTTGACGATATCCGAGAAATGCTGATCATCTTCAATGATCAGAATATTCTTTCCAGCTGTGGACCTTTTCTTTTTGATCGGAGGCTTATCAGCCACAGGAGCCGAGTCAGCTTTAGCTTTTTTTTCAGCAGGAGCGGAAGCGGCTTTTTGATAACCGTCACTGGTAGCGGGTGAATAACTGTCAGCCGTGACTTTTGCGCCATCAATTGAGCAAACGGCATTATCAGGCAGATAAACCGTAAACGTTGTTCCTTCTCCTTCGGCACTCTCTATGCCGATATGACCACCCAACATAGAAGTCAGTTCACGTGAGATTGCCAAACCTAACCCGGTTCCACCGTACTTTCTGCTGGTTGAACCATCCGCCTGCTGGAATGCCTCAAAGATGGCATCCTGCTTTTCTTTCGGAATGCCTATCCCGGTATCCCTGACTGCAAAGGCAACATAGGTTTCGTAGCCATGACCTGCCTTACGGGTTGAGTTGAATACCCGGATATAGACGCCCCCCTGTTCCGTAAACTTAAAGGCATTAGACAGGAAGTTTTTGATAACCTGCATAACCCTTTGGCTATCGGTGAGAATAACTCTGGTCGTCCCGGGATCTATATCCACAGAGAAATCCAGTCCCTTGTTTTCAGCCAGAGGTTTGAACAAAGTCCGCATACTGGAGCACAGCTCTTCAATATCCATATCTTCCAGATTGACACTCATCTTGCCGGCTTCAACCTTGGACAGATCAAGAATATCATTGATCAAATCGAGAAGTTCCTTCCCACCGCTGTAGATCACTTGTGCGGATTCAATCTGGTCTTCGTTAAGGTTACCTTCATCGTTATCTGCCAACATCTGTGCCAGAAGGAGAAGTGAGTTCAAAGGCGTCCGTAATTCATGGGACATATTGGCCAGGAACTCAGACTTGTATTTACTGGCCTGTTCCAGCTCTTCTGCCTTCTCTTCCAGGGTTTTTCTTGAAAGCTCAATATCCAGATTTTTTCGTTCAATCTCAGCTTTCTGTTGCTGAAGAAGCTCGGTTTTTTCTTCCAGCTCAGCGTTAGACTTCTGCATCTCCTCACTCTGGGCTCTTAGCTCCTCCTGGGACTCTTCCAACACTCTGGCCCGGCTTTCCAATTCATCATTGACAGAACGCAGCTCTTCTTGCTGCTCTTTCATGGCCTCTGATTGCCGCGTGGTCTTTTCGAGCAGCTGATTGACACGGTTACGGTATTGGGCAGAATTAATACCGATAGCGACACTTTCCAGAGCATCTTCGAGAAAGCCCCTCTGTTCATGCGTCAGCTCCCTGATAAGGGCAAACTCCAGAACTCCCTTAACTTCTCCCTCATAAACAAGCGGTACGGTAATAATCACTTTGGGAGACGTATTGCCCAATCCCGATTCAATTTTGATGTAATCTTCGGGAATGCCGGTCAACTCAATGGCCTGCTTCTCCAAAGCCGCCTGACCTACCAGACCTTCCCCGATCTCAAAAATGTTTTTGTTCTGCTGGCGTTTTTGCCAGGCAAAAGATGCCATCAGCTGCAATCGCTTCTCATCATCCATGACATACATGGCACCTGTCTGCATATGCAGGTAGCGGGCAAGGTAGGAGACGATGTTCTTACAGACCTCTGATAGCTCCTGCTCTCCCCTCATGCAGTTATTCAAACCTGCCAGACCTTCCTGCTGCCAGCTCTTGCGATCGTTATCACTGATAACATTTCTCAACTTCTCCGTCATCTCAGAGAAGCTGCGACTAAGGTCACTGATTTCATTGTGACCGCTGAGTACAGCACCCTGAGCATAATCACCCGACGCAACCCGATTAACCCAGGCAGTGATGGTTCTGATCGGTCTGACCAATCTTCGGGTAATGACCAGTGCAATCAGAATGACAATCAGGGCGGTAATCGCTGTGATATAGATCAGGCGATTTCTGAACTCAACAACAGAGACAAAGGCATCTTTCTGGCTCACTTCAGAGATAAGAGCCATAGGTGTGCCGGCGACCTCAATGGCATAAAAGGTTCCCAGAACACTCTCTTGATAGACATTGGTGTAGCTCTTGATATGAAAATGTTGATCGCCTTTATGACTGCCGGAGACATCTGAGTGAAGATCGAGTTCTCCACCAAAAAGTTCATTCAGCTCTGCATCGCTATCAAGACCGTGACTTTGATCATCCATGTTATGATCATGAAGTTCATGGAATACGCCATCGGTATCAACATGAGCCAACCAGTCCTGAGTCAGGATATTATCTGCCTTCAATATCATGGACTGGCTTGAATCCAGATCTGTACCGTAGCGAATGTAGCCATCATCACCAATAAGATAGGATTTCAGAACATCACTAAACTGGTTTTCGCTCTCAAAAATGTTTTGAACGTTATGAGCCAGTATCTGAACCGCCAGAAAGCCGATTGTTTCCTCTTTCTCATCCACCAGCGGCAGAATAAAGAAACTGACCTTCTGATCTCCAATGGGTGGATACGCAGTCACATCAGCATACTTGGGAACTACCTCTTTAAGGCTTTCACGGGCCGCTTTTGCAAGTGAGGTATTGGCAAGAGCCCCAATGAAAAGGTTTTTGCCCAGATCACTGTAGGCATTCACGGTATAAAGAATATTACCTTCAGTATCCCCCAAAATCAGATCGGAGTAATCGTAGTAACGTAAAAAGTCCACAAACTCACTGGAGTACTGATTCAGAATCTGATTATAACTGTCAGAATTAATGAACATTTCCGGTGATTTCTTAAGAGCCTTGCGACTCTCAATCAGATGTGACAGAAACTCCCGGGCCACTCCGGCCTTGATAAACAGGTTGGTGACTACCGAGTCAAAATAATCATTAATTTGCTGACTCAATAGCTGGTTGACAGTACTCAACTGTTCATAACGACTTTGAACGATGGTTTGTTTACCTTGACGGTATTCATTGAAACCAATCACCGTAATAGGTCCCAGCGACAAAACCATGAACCAGACAAAGAGTGTGACCGATAGACCATGCCTGAATTTTCTATCAGATGATTGTTGTGAATCCTGCATTTGTCTGGCCATCCCTGCCACTTAAATCCCAGTATGTAAGGTGTAATGCGCCTACCGCCAGAATTGCGAGACTTCAGCGGTTTATCCCTTATTGCATCGCCTATTTAAGGTAAAGTTTTAGAGCCGGTAAGCAGGAAAATAACACCGGTTATCCAATGGTGCTGGCAGAGCCTTGTCCCACATCACCGGAGGAAAAAGCCCTTTACCGCTGACGGAAGCAGTTTCCACAGATAAGAATACAGAATCGATTAAGAGCCCTTGTCCAAAAAAAAGCTTAAGATCTGATAATGGCTACGGCTCATACCCTGAAGATACAGGCCTCCAAAAGCAAGATATCGCTGCTGAAACAGTAAACAGTGCAATGCCCCGGCAAACCCGCTAGATTAGGTTAAATTCAGGCAATTAATCAGCACAGACAAAGCAGATTAAGGCTATGCAACTCAACCAGATCGTTTACAACCATTTTCATTGTTCTCATTCTAAAGAGTCAAGACTGGCCGTGATCGTGGGTACCAATGGTGCGGGTAAACCGCCTCAATGGAAGGTATCAAAGTTGCCTCGGGCACGTAGGGGCAGAAGCGTCCCGGATTCTGAATCGAATACTCCCTGTTCAACCTCGTCCGGAAAACGATCCAAACACCATTTTGCTTAACGAGTATCTTGATCTGGTTTACGCCGAAAAATGGCAGGAAGCAGAATAAAAGCGAAAAGCGTTGGACGCTATTTTTCAGGGGCAGGAACCGGCCCTGACCTAAGCTGACTTTTATATAAAAACCTTCAAATGGGGGCCCATATGAGACATCAAGCAATACAAATCATGGATACCGTGACAGAAGACGAGTACTTGAATTACGAAAGTACTTCAACGATTCGTCATGAATACTACAGTGGCTATGTGGTCGCTATGGCAGGCGACACGGCAAACCATAATAAGATCACTTTGAATCTGGCAACTCTTCTACATAGCAAACTGCCAGAAGGTTGTGAATTGTATTCATCGGATATGCGTTTAAAGGTCAAGGGACAGAAGGAAGTCAGTTACCGCTACCCTGACGTGTGGGTACGTTGTGGCAATGAATCATTGACCACTGAGACGACAGGTGAGGATGCCTGCCTGATCATTGAAGTTATGAGCCATGGAACCCGAACCGTCGATGAGACTTATAAAGTGACTGAGTATGCAGAAGCATTGAAACACTGCAATGGCGAGTATTTAATGGTCGATTCTGAGCGCCATTATGTGATATTGAAAGGCTGGGTAAATGGCAGGTTTATTACCAGGAGGAAGCTGACATCCATCGGATTGATTTATTTTGAATCTATAAAATCACAGTTTTCTGTCGAGGATATCTACCAGAAAATCCTGTTAAACTGAGCCCCATCCGGCATAAATCTGTGTTCATAATGTTGGCGTCAGATAAGCCGGTGGGTCTCACAACAGGCCCAAGCCAGATCGGAAAGATCGACTTCTCAGCCAATCAATGAATCATCTTGACCAACCATAACATGGTGCCGATCAGGCTGTATAAAGAGCAGGTTAAAAGGGCAATTTCCTGACGGGACAGTCGATCATTCGCAGCTTTCATAATGCTTACCTCGTACTTCATAATCGCTATTCAAACATTACACTTTCCAGTGTAGCGATCAGAGTCGGCGTCCAAATGGCTGGCAAAACATCAAAAACCTGATGCCCGCGGGTGTCGAGCCTGTTTTCGTCATTTGGGGGTCCATAAGCAGGAATAGATGAGCGGTCTTTTGATGATCCAGACTACCTGATTGGCTGTTTTTCGCCAGAAAAGCGTCAGGCTCCCAGATAAGCTTTCCGGACAGCATCATCCGCCAACAATTCATCACCGCCACCCTGTAACACGATACGACCGTTTTCCAGAACATAGCCCCGGTCTGCCAGTCTCAGAGCCTGGTTGGCATTCTGCTCCACCAGAAAAACCGTAACACCTTCTTCCCGGAGACGTTCGATAATTTCAAAAATCTGTTGGATAACAATCGGTGCCAGTCCGAGACTGGGCTCATCCAGTAACAGCAATTCCGGGCTGCTCATCAGGGCTCTTGCGATCGCCAGCATCTGTTGCTCTCCTCCGGACATAGTACCACCTCTCTGGTACAGCCGCTCTTTCAGACGGGGGAAGAGCTCCAGCACATGTTCATAGTTTTTCCGGAAAGGCTCACCATCGACAAAAAAACCGCCCATAGTCAGGTTTTCTTCAACAGACAATCTGGAGAAAATTCTTCGTCCTTCCGGGACAACAGCAATGCCTGAACGCATAATTTCGGAGGTAGGACGACCCGAGAACTCCTGACCCTTGTAGAGTATGGAACCCGATTCAGCCCGGGGTTCACCACAAATGGTCATCAGTAATGAAGACTTGCCAGCACCATTGGCGCCTATCAGAGTAACGATCTCACCTGCCGAGATATCCACACTGACGTCATCCAGAGCCTGGATCTTTCCATAGAAGGTAGACACGTTTCGAATGCTGAGAAGTGGTTCAGGTGCTGACATACTGCTACTGCCCTTTATTTATTCTGATTGTTATTTATTTTGACCGTTATTAAGAGTCATCGAAGATAACAGAAATACGTTTGCAAGACAGCCGGAAACTCACGGCTATCCCTCACCCAAATAAGCCCTGATCACCTCAGGGTTGTTGCGAATATCCTCCGGCACACCTGACGCCAGTGGACGTCCCTGATTGATGACATAAATCCGGTCAGAGATATCCATAACCAGCTTCATATCATGTTCAATCAATAACACAGTAACGCCATGATCCCGTCGCAGATCTGAAATCAGCTGATCCAGCTCTGCCGTCTCATTGGGATTGAGACCCGCTGCAGGTTCATCCAACATCAATAACTCGGGCTGAGTCACCATACAACGGGCAATCTCCAGTCTGCGTTGCTGTCCATAAGCCAGGTTACCCGCTTCACGATTGGCAAATTCGGTCAGACCCACTTTATCCAACCAGAACTCAGACCTCGCCATCGCTTTTTCTTCACTACGCCGATAGCCGGGGGTTTTAAACAATCCCGCCAACAACCCTGTATTCAGATGTCGGTGCTGAGCAACCAGAAGGTTTTCCAACACGGTCATGCCCTTAAACAGACGCACATTCTGGAAGGTTCTCACGATACCAAGCCGGGCTATTTTATAGCCCGGTACCTTCTCGATAGCCTGACCTTTATATTGAACAGAACCACCTGTCGCCTGATAAAAGCCCGTAAGGCAGTTAAAAACGGTCGTTTTGCCGGCACCATTGGGTCCAATCATGGAAACGATTTCACCCGGACGGATTTTCAGCGCCATCTGATCAACAGCCAGTAGTCCGCCAAAGCGCATACTCAGATCAGAAACGTCCAGTAAACATTCACTCATTCTGATTCCTCCATTTATACGCTTTCGGCCAATGATGCTGTCTTGACCGGACTGCCCGACTCAGACCTGCTCGATTTAGTCTTGATATGAGGCCGCTTCATGGGCATCAGCCCTTCAGGGCGCCATACCATCATACAGACCATCATTAACCCGAACATCAGCATCCGGTATTCTTGGAATTCACGGGCAAACTCAGGCAAAACGGTCATAATCACAGCGGCAAGAATGACACCGACCTGAGACCCCATTCCGCCCAGTACGACAATGGCCAGAATGATGGCGGACTCAATAAAGGTGAACGACTCTGGACTAATAAAACCTTGACGGGCAGCAAAGAAGGTGCCTGCAAAGCCGGCAAACGCAGCCCCTATGGTGAATGCAGACAGTTTGATGGCCGTAGGATTTAATCCCAGTGAACGACAGGCAATATCGTCTTCACGCAACGCTTCCCAGGCTCTGCCAATGGGCATTCTGAGCAGTCGATTGATCACAAAAAGCGTGGCAATCACCAGCAAAACCGCCAGTATGTACAGAAAAATCACCTTGTACTCACTGCTGTAATCAATGCCAAAGTATTCGTGGAAAGGAGCATTCCCTTCTTCCTTCGCCCTGCGTCCAAATTCAAGACCAAAAAGAGTCGGTTTCGGAATCTGACTGATACCGTTGGGACCACCGGTTAATGTCGTCCAATTGTTGAGCAGGATTCGAATGATTTCACCAAAGCCCAGAGTCACAATGGCCAGATAATCACCCCGAAGCCTGAGCACCGGGAAACCCAGAATAAACCCAAAGAAAGCAGCCAGAAAACCGCCCAACACCAGACTGCTCCAGAAATCGAGGCCCAGATATTGATTCAATAAGGCATAACTGTAGGCACCGACGGCATAAAAGCCGACATAACCCAGGTCAAGAAGACCAGCCAGCCCCACCACAATGTTCAGACCCAGTCCCAGCATGACGTAAATCAGAGCCAGAGTTGCCAGATCCACAGCGCCCCTGGAAACAAAGAATGGCCAGATCATCAATCCTGCTACTGCAAAGCAGATTAAAAGAGTTTTAGCCTCTTTTTTCTCAGTTGCTTTGATCAGCTTTGCTGCATTAATAGATGGCAACTGTTGTTTTATTCCTGAAAGCCCCTGATCGATTGGCGCTCTGAATAACTGAAAGAAGAAAACAACAGCCACACCTGCTGCTATCCAGAAGAGGGAAGAAGGATCAGCTAATGAAACCTTCAGCCCAACACCCGAGGGCTCAAGACGAACCCCCATCATCAGGCTGGTTAAAACCAGCAAAACGACTGCCGAGAGCACTGCCGGAGTATAGCGTAATGATTTCATACTTTTTCAACCTCCGGCTTGCCCAGAATACCTGAGGGTCTGAACAGAAGAATCAGAACAAGAAGACTAAAGGCGACAACGTCCTTATATTCCGTACTGAAGTAACCCGCAGTGAAGGCCTCCGTGACGCCGAGAATCAAACCACCCAACACAGCTCCGGGTATACTTCCGATTCCTCCCAGCACGGCAGCAGTGAACGCTTTAAGACCTGCCATAAAACCGATGTGAGGATTGATTACCCCGTAATACATACCAAGCAATACACCCGCTACCGCGGCAAGAGCCGCTCCGATAACAAAAGTGATCGAAATAATCTGATGCGTGTTGATTCCCAGCAGCCCGGTCATTCCAAGATCTTCAGCACAGGCTCTGCAGGCCCGCCCCATTTTTGACCTGGAGATGAACAGAGTCAGAGCCGTCATGGCAATAAACGTCACCGCAAAGATGATTAACTGCATGTACGACACAGTTGCGTGAAAACCCTCTTCAGGACCAAAAGTCCAGCCACCACTGATCATGCCAGGCATAGCTATATCCCTTGACCCCTGGGCAAGACGGACATAGTTCTGCAGGAAAATAGACATACCAATGGCAGAAATAAGGGCAATCAGCCGGTTGCTGTTTCTCAAGGGCCGATAGGCAACCCTTTCAACAGCATAACCATAGGTACTGGTGATAATGATGCTGATGACAAAGGCGGAAACCAGCATCAGTGAAACACTGTCTATTCCCATCATCGCTAACGCGGCCAGTACCGCAAAAGCGATGTAACTGCCAATCATGTAGATCTCACCATGAGCAAAATTGATCATGCCAATAATGCCGTACACCATGGTATAACCGATAGCGATCAGAGCGTACGTACTACCTATCGTCAAACCGTTAAGTAGTTGCTGAATAAGGTAAAAACCTGAATCCCCCATTCCACGACCTCGTTTTTTTATTCTTGTAAACGTTGTTTTTTCTACTATTTTTTACTTTTCTTCAGAGGGTTTGCTCTGACTCAGCCACAAGAAAGTCTGCGAAATATCATCCTCGACCTATCTGGGTCAAAACCCATATGTCAGGGCTGAAGATCTATAAAAAACCCCTCAATGTCGGGCCGATTCTCTCACACGACAAAGGCTCTTGGTAGGGATGGAACAAAAAAATAGCTGGCGGAAAATTCCCCATTGATCAGGGCCGTATTGCAACTGAATTCAGCCGTATTACACGAGATTCACTCATGAATAAGCAAAACCAAACCGTTAACCTGAGCCTCAATAAAGAATATAAAGACTGGCTGAAAGCTCTGAAACAGAAGGTACTGTCGACTCAGCTCAAAGCAGCGGTTCAAGTAAATTCGACCTTACTGGCTTTTTACTGGGAATTGGGGGAGGACATTGTTCGTAGACAGGCTCAGGCTAACTGGGGCGACGGATTCCTGAAACAACTTAGTAAAGACTTGATGACAGAATTTGATGTACTCTAGCAGCATCAATGTCAATCAAATCGTCACTTTTGCTGACCCTCCTGCCAGCCAAAAGTCCAATCTGGTCAAGATATGCCCAACACCCAAACCTCTAACAACCTTGCCGCCTTCATCTGGTCCGTAGCCGACCTCCTGCGGGGCGATTTCAAGCAGTCCCAGTATGGGCGCATCATCCTGCCGTTTACCCTGCTGCGTCGCCTGGAATGTGTTCTGGAGCCCACCAGGGAAGCAGTGGTTGCCCAGCACGAAAAAGTGAAGGCTATGAACCTGCCTGAAGAGGGTATGGAGAAGATGCTGCTGCGTGCTTCTGGATTGTCGTTTTTCAATACCTCACCTATGAACCTGTCGAAGATGGGCCAGGGTGACATCAAGGACAACCTGGAAAACTACGTTCTGTCGTTTTCCAAAGATGCCCGTGAAATTTTTGAGCATTTCAAGTTCGATGAATTTGTCGGCAGCCTGAACGAAGCCAATTTGCTGTTTAAGGTAGTGGGAAAGTTTGCCACCATCGACCTGAGCCCGAAGGCCATCAGTAACCACGAAATGGGCCTGGTGTTTGAAGAGCTGATCCGCCGCTTTGCTGAATCCTCCAACGAAACGGCCGGTGAACACTTCACCCCAAGGGACATTGTTGAACTCACCACCTCCCTGGTGTTTATGGAAGACGACGATGCCCTGAACAAGGAAGGCATTATCCGCACTATTTACGACCCTACGGCAGGTACAGGCGGCTTTCTGTCGTCTGGCATGGAATATGTGTACGAGCACAATAAAGATGCTGTGATGCGAGCCTTTGGCCAGGAGTTGAACCCTGAATCCTACGCCATCTGTAAAGCCGATATGCTGATCAAGGGGCAAGATGTCAGCCGCATCAAACTGGGCAACACCCTATCGAACGATCACCTCAGTGGCGACCAGTTTGACTACATGCTGTCTAATCCGCCATTCGGGGTGGACTGGAAGAAGATCGAAGGCACCATTAAAGATGAGCATGAACATAAAGGCTACGACGGTCGCTTTGGCCCCGGCCTGCCAAGAGTGTCCGATGGTTCGCTGCTGTTCCTGATGCACCTGATCAGCAAGTTCAGGGACATCACGCCAGAGAACCAGAACCCCAGCCGCATCGGCATTATCCTCAACGGTTCGCCGCTGTTTACCGGCAGTGCAGGCAGTGGTGAAAGCGAGATTCGCCGTTATATTCTCGAAGCCGACCTGCTCGAAGCCATTGTCTCCCTGCCTACAGACATGTTCTACAACACCGGTATCGCTACCTATGTGTGGGTGCTGAGCAATAAAAAGTCCGATGAACGCAAAGGTAAAGTGCAGCTGATTAACGGCGTAAACCTGTGCGGCAAGATGCGTAAGTCCCTGGGTTCCAAGCGGAACATAATGAGTGAAGCTGACCGTCGCATCATTACCCAAAACTTTGGAGCCTTTACAGAAGCATCCGAAGAAAACTTTACCGCCAAAATTTTCGACAGTCATGAATTCGGCTACCGTCGTATTACCGTGGAACGCCCACTTCGCCTGTCCGCCCAGATTACTGATGACGCTGTAACGGGTCTACGCTATGCACCCAGGCCGTATAACGCCGTTATGCGCTGGATGGTTGAAGAATTCGGCACAGAATGTCATACAACCTTGGCAGACAATGAAGAAGCCATCCGCACCAAAATCAAAAAAGACTTTAAAGAACTGAAAGAGAAGCAGATCAAAGAGGTACTGAACGACAAACTCTGGCTGTTCCAGCGGGGGCTGATGGAGAAAGCCCAAACTCTGCAAAATACAGTCGGAACGGTACTGTCCAACGACTTTAACCAGTTCGATAAAGACCTGAAAGCCGCCCTCAAAGCCGCCAACCTGAAGCTGGATGCCAAAGAGAAAAAGCAGTTCCTCGATGCCATCACCCGCAAGAACCCCGAAGCCGAACCTGTTATCAAAAAGGTACTGGAAGAAGAAGCCCAACCACTGTACGGCGCATTCGAATACAAAGGCAAAGTCGTCGAATTCCAGACCGATGGCGACCTGCGGGATAACGAGAATATTCCTCTTGATCCATCAATGCCCACCCATATCCTGATCGAAACTTACTTCAACCGGGAAGTGGCTCCCCATGTACCCGATGCCTGGATCAATGCCGATAAATGCGATGCCCAGGATGGTGAGATAGGTATTGTGGGTTACGAGATTCCTTTTAACCGACACTTCTATGTGTATCAGCCGCCCCGTGCGCTGGAAGCGATTGATGCTGATCTGGATGCGGTGAGTGCTAGAATCATGAGTCTGTTACAGGAGGTTCACTCATGAGCAAACACAAGAAAACCGATAGTTTGAGTTTGTACCCTTTAAATCAGTGGTTGCCGACAGGCAATCCACTGGATTTTTTTGGTAGGTGGCGTGTTAGTTGTTGGGGAGGCGTTGACGGATGAGTAATTCCAGCTGGTCTATTTTTTCGTCGCTTCGTTTAAAGCCTGCATGGGTGGCTTCAGTAAGCGCACCAATCGCAGCTTTAATATTTGAGAGTTCACGGTCATGCTGGTCAAACCGTTTGTCGTGTTCGCCAAGATGTTTTTCTATTTTGTCAAAACGCAACCGGTTCTCTCGCTGGTTTTCGAGCACAATCTTCTGTGTTTCCCCGGTAATCTCGATGAGCCGGTGTACAGCGTTATCCAGCGATTCAAAATGGTTTTCAAGTCTCTCTACACGATGTTCCAGTGACATAAATACTACCTGTTTTATTGTTTGAGCAATGAGGATAGCAGACATTGAGAGATTGCACAGAGACACCTGACAGCGAATACAAAAACTGGCTGAAAGCGCTGAAACAGAAGGTAATGTCAACACAGCTAAAAGCAGCCGTTCAGGTGAATTCAACTTTACTGGCTTTTTATTGGGAGCTGGCAGAGGAGATTATTTTTCGACAGGCCAGCTCTCAATGGGGCGATGGTTTCTTAAAGCAACTCAGTAAAGACACGATGTCAGAATTCCCTGAAATCAAAGGTTTCTACCTGAGTAACATCAAGTACATCCGCCAGTGGTATCTGTTCTATAGCGACGAAGCGACAAAAAGCCAACAGCTTGTTGGCCAATTAATCCAGATACCCTGGGGGCACAATCTGAAGATTGTCAGCAAATGCCGAAGTGTGGCTGAAGCGTTGTATTATGTGCAAAATACCCTCGAATATGGATGGAGCCGCAACGTACTGGCCCATCAAATTGAAAGTGGTCTATGGCAGCGGGAAGGGGCAGTGCCCAGTAACTTCAGTGCTACTTTGCCAGCCGTGCAGTCCGATCTGGCTCAGCAAACTCTGAAAGGCCCCTACGTGTTTGACTTTCTTACCCTGACCAAAAGCTACAGCGAGCGTGGACTGAGGGGTTAGTTGTGATGGATGGAAACAGCCTTGAGCGCAAAAAATATGCGGCTTATTTGGAATATAAGGATTCAAATGTTATCTGGATTGGCTCTTATCCAGAGAGCTGGTCACTTACAAGAGTAAAGTTTGAGGCTTATGTTAAGGCTCGTGTTGGCTGGCACGGTCTGAAATCAGATGACTTCACAGATGAAGGTCCCTACCTGGTGACGGGTAGTGACTTCCGAGGCTCTAGAATAGAATGGGAAAATTGTTACCACTGCGACGAGGCTCGTTATGAGCAGGACCCATACATTCAGTTAAAAGAAGGTGATCTTCTATTAACGAAAGATGGAACCATCGGAAAAGTAGCGTTAGTAGAAGGGTTGAATAATGAGAAAGCAACTCTTAATAGTGGCGTTTTTGTCGTCCGACCGACTCACGATAATTTTTCTACTCGCTTCTATTATTGGCTCCTTCAGTCAAAGGTTTTTACTGATTTTGTTGATTACAACAAGACCGGCAGCACAATCGTTCACCTCTACCAAGACACGTTTGTTAATTTTTCCTATGCTGCTCCAACGAGCGATGAAGAGATACAAATCGCCTGCTTCCTCGACCACGAAACCGCCAAAATCGACACCCTGATCGAAGAGCAGCAATCCCTGATCCGGCTGTTGAAAGAAAAACGACAGGCGGTGATCAGTCATGCCATCACCAAGGGGCTGAACCCGGATGCACCGATGAAGGACTCCGGTGTGGAGTGGCTTGGGGAAGTGCCGGAGCATTGGATTCCAATGCAAGTCAGAAGAATACTCTGCGATATGGAGCAGGGGAAAAGTCCTGAGTGTGAAAACAGGGAAGCTATCAGTGATCAGTGGGGAGTTTTAAAAACTAGCTGTGTAAACAATGGTTCGTATAATTATCGTGAAAATAAAGCGTTGCCGGAAAACATAGAACCATTCATACAGTATGAAGTTAAAGCTGGCGATGTATTAATGTCACGAGCCAGTGGCTCAGTGAACCTTATTGGATCGGTAGCCTACGTTTACGAGACTGAACCTAAAATCTTATTGTCGGACAAGATTTTCCGGCTGCATTTTCATGATAAAATAAACTGCCTTTTCTTTACCTATCTGATGAACTCAACATACATGCGTAAAAATATTGAGCAAGCTATTAGTGGTGCTGAAGGGATGGCAAACAATATCACTAAATCTGCGGTAATGGGTTTTCATTTTGCTCTTCCCCCTATAGATGAACAACATCAAATTGTTAACCATCTGCGTGAGATCAATGCAAAATTCGACAAGTTAATTGAAGAGGCAGAGTTAATTGTTTCAGTATCAATGGAACGCCGCACAGCCCTGATCTCCGCCGCCGTCACCGGCAAAATCGACGTACGTGACTGGCAACCAGAAGCACAACAACAAGAACAACCCGCAGAGGCCACCGTATGAGCAAAACACCCGCTTCATCAAAAGAGCCAGGTAACCTGTTCGGCGAAATCAAGAACCTGATACAAAGAGCCAAACAACGGGCAGCGGTGGCACTCAATGCCGAGATAACCGCACTCTATTGGAAGGTCGGTCAGCGTATTCAGCAGGAAATCCTGAAGGGTAAGCGGGCAGACTACGGCAAACAGGTTATTTCCGACTTGTCCCGCCAGCTCTCCGGGCAGTTTGGTAAGGGCTGGAGCCCTCAGCAATTGAGACATTGTATTAAGTTTGCCGAAATCTGTGAGGCTGATGAAATTGTCTCTACAGTGTGGAGACAATTGAGCTGGTCACACCTGAAACTGTTGATTTACATTGATGACCCACTAAAACGTGAGTTCTATATGACCATGGCGATTCAGGAGCGATGGTCTGTCCGCACCTTCAGCGAGCGTATGGATTCCATGCTGTTTGAGCGTACTGCCTTATCTCGAAATCCGGAAGAAACCATCGTTCACGATCTGAAAATGCTGAGGGATCAAGGGAAAGCCGATCAGGATATCGTTCTGAAAGACCCTTACATTCTGGATTTTCTTGAGCTTAATGATACCTACGTGGAAAAAGATCTTGAGGATGCTATTTTGCGGGAAATGGGGCATTTTCTGTTAGAAATGGGTATGGGCTTCACTTTTGTCGCACGCCAGCACCGAGTTCAAATTGATGAAGATGATTTTTATATTGATCTCTTGTTCTATAACCGAAAACTGAAGCGACTGGTTGCTATTGAACTGAAAACAGGCAAGTTTAAAGCTGAGTACAAAGGACAGATGGAGTTATATCTACGCTGGCTGAATAGATATGACCGTCAGCATGGAGAAGACCCCCCTATCGGCATCATTCTTTGTGCAGGTAAGAAGCAAAAGCAAATTGAATTACTTGAACTGGATAAAAGCGGTATCCATGTAGCAGACTATCTCACCAACATACCCTCCAAAGAAATATTGGAAGAGCGCTTTCAGGAAGCCGTCAGCAACGCCCGAAAACGTATTGAGAGTCAACTACCCGTCCCTAAAGGAACGGGCTTGTAAAAGCCCTTGTTGACTAGACCACTATTTAGGAGAGGCAAAAATAGTAAACGTTATTTCGGATGTAGATACCTTGGAATGTCGCCTTAGTTCCTTGCTCTATCGTGGCTCTGTAAACAGTCTTATTGGGTTATAGACAGTCAACCACATTGCGAAGCCGTTATAACTGGTCGAAAGGAAGTCTGAAGCTGGTTTGATCCTACAAATCAGCGTAAGCACAACTCGAAGGAGGTAGACTAAATGCTAGTTTACGTACTCAACAAGAATGGTGAACCATTAATGCCATGCAAGCCCCAACGGGCTAGAAAGCTCTTGAAAGAGGGTAAGGCTAGGGTTGTTTCAAGGACACCATTCACTATACAGCTACAGTTTGGCTCTACAGGCTATAAGCAAACTGTAGTGGCTGGTATGGATACCGGCTCTAAGGTTATCGGCTGTTCAGCTATATCGAATGGAGAGGTTGTATATCAGTCTGAAGTCAAGCTTAGAACCGATATTAAGAAAAAAATGGATCAAAGGAGAATGTATCGGAGCAATAGACGTAACAGAAAAACCCGATACAGAAAGCCCAGATTTTTGAACCGGAAAAACTCAACCATGTTCGGAAGGCTTCCACCTTCAGTAAGGTCTAAGGTTCAGTCCCATTTCAGGGAAAAGAAACAGGTTGAAATGATTTTACCTGTTACCCGATGGAATGTAGAAACGGCCAGTTTTGACATTCACAAGATAACCAACCCTGAAGTGTCGGGAAGGGGCTATCAGGAAGGAAAACAGAAGGATTATTACAACGTCAAAGCCTATGTCCTTGATCGTGATGGATACAAATGTCATTCAAAACAGAAGGTTAAGCATAGTGAAAAATTACACGTTCATCATATTGTATTTCGATCAAATGGTGGAACAGATGAGCCTGGTAACCTAATAACCCTATGTGAAAGGTGCCACAAGGATTTACACGATGGGAAATTTGAGATTAAGGGTCAGAAAAGCAAGACTAAACACGCTACCCAAGTCAGCATCATCAAGGAAGTGCTAAAGAAAAACTGGTCATTCAAAGAAACCTTTGGGTATGAGACAAAATTCAAGCGTGAAACGATTTTAAAATTACCAAAAACTCATTTCAATGATGCTGTAGCTATTTGCTGTGAACATGGGGAGTTGGTTGAACCGAGTCCAATTGTGTATAAGAAAGTTCATGTCTCTAAAGGTGACTATCAGTTACACAAAGGGCAGAGATCAGAAAAGAAAATTCCTGTTGGCAAGTTGTTTGGCATTAAAAAGTTCGACTATGTAAATACCCAAAAGGGTAAAGGATTTATCAAGGGTAGAATGTCTACAGGATATGCTGTATTGATGGATATAGAAGGTAAAACTACAATAACCAGCACAAAAATTAAGAAGGGCTGTAAAAGGTTAAGCGCTAGAAGCACAACCCTGATCGACTTCGAACATTGTGCATAGCGAATCCTGGCGGATTCGTTGCTTACATCCCCCCGCTGAAGCGAGGGGTTTTACGCAAAATTCGATAAAACTGAATAGTGGAATCCTCGAATTGTCTCCGCAGTGTGGAGACAATTCAGCCAGATTGATACATTGTGCAGACACTGTCTGCATAATCCCTGAAAAGTCCCAGATAGAGACCTTTAGGTGCCATTTTGAGACCGTGAAATATGGATAGCACCACCGAATCGATATTCCAAAACGATATGATCGCCCGCCTGCAAGCCAAAGGCTGGCTGCTGGGCAGTGGTGATCAGTACGACCGGGAAACGGCGTTGTATACCAGCGATGTGCTGGATTTTGTTCAGAACACCCAGCCGAAGGAATGGCAAAAGTTCTGCAAAAGCTTTCCGGTGGATTCGGAGCAGCATTTTATCAGCCATCTGGTCAACCAGTTAAAGAAAGCCGACTCTAATGCCATTGATAAGGAGCTTCGCAGCTTTGGCACACTGGGCGTATTGCGTCATGGTTTGAAGATTCGCAATGCCCGGTTCTCCCTGTGTCAGTTTATGCCGGAACATACCCTGAACCCGGATACGCTGGCCCGCTATAAAGAAAACCGTTGTCGTGTGGTGCCGGAGCTGGTTTATTCGCCTTATGTCAATCTTGTCCCCCCATCCCAACCTTCCCCCGAGGGGGAAGGCGTCGACGCACATCTGGCAGAAACCGGTAAAAAAGCCAAGGCATGGCGCATTGATCTGGTGTTGTTTGTAAACGGTTTGCCCGTGGCAACGCTGGAGCTGAAATCGGAATTCAAACAGGCCATCGAAAACGCTAAACGACAATATCAAAAGACCCGTCTACCCAAAGACCCGGAAACCGGCAAACCAGAACCGCTGCTGACCTTTAAACGGGGGGCGCTGGTGCACTTTGCCGTGAGTCAGTACGAAGTGTATATGGCGACTAAACTGGCGGGCAGCGATACCTTCTTTCTGCCGTTTAACAAAGGCACGGCGGAAGGCGGTGCTGGCAATGAGACACCCGAAGACAAGAATGAATACGCCACCGAATACCTGTGGAACGAGGTACTGCTGCCCGATAACCTGCTGAATATTATCGGTCGGTTTGTGCATTTGCAGATCGAAGAGAAGGAAGACTGGGAAGGCCGCAAGTCGAAAAAGGAAACCCTGATCTTTCCCCGTTATCACCAGTGGGATGTAGTCACCAAGCTGATTGCAGCGGCCAGGGCGGAAGGCACAGGCAACAAGTATCTGGTGCAGCACAGTGCCGGTTCCGGTAAATCCAACTCCATTGCCTGGACTGCCCACCAGCTTTCCACTCTTTATGATGACGAAGGCAATAAGCAGTTCCATTCGGTGATAGTCATTACCGACCGAACCGTGCTGGACGATCAGCTACAAGACACCATTTACCAGTTTGAACACGCCGACGGTGTAGTGGGGCGTATCAACAAAAAAGAAGGCGATGGCTCCAAGTCGGAGAAGCTGGCAGCGGCCCTGGAGAGTGCTCAACCGATTATTATTGTCACCATCCAAACCTTCCCTTATGTATTGGCGGCCATTGAGAACAGTACCAGACTGAAGGAACGCCGTTACGCCGTGATTGCCGACGAAGCTCATTCGTCACAAACCGGCTCCACCGCCCGCAAGCTGAAAGAAGTGTTGATGGTGGAGGGTGTCTCTTCTGATAAAGAGTATGGGGATGAGGACAAAGAACTGTCTTCAGAAGATATGCTGGACGCAACCATTGCCTCACGCCGGGGCAGCAGCAACCTGAATTACTATGCGTTCACTGCGACACCCAAGGCGAAAACTCTGGAGTTGTTTGGTCGCCTGCCCAAGCCCAATGAGCCTGCTTCCAAGAAGAACCTGCCCGAAGCCTTCCATGTGTACTCCATGCGCCAGGCCATTGAGGAAGGCTTTATTCTCGACGTGCTGAAAAACTACACCAACTACAAGGTGGCTTATCAGCTGGCCCAAAAAATAGAGGCCAAGGACGAAGAGGTAGACAGCAAAAAAGCCAAGGTAAAACTCAACCGCTGGGTGCGGCTCCATGAGTACAATATTTCCCAGAAGGTGAAAGTCATCACCGAGCACTACAAAGAGCATGTCATGGGCTTGCTGGGTGGTCAGGCCAAGGCAATGGTGGTCACCAGTTCCCGTAAGGAAGCGGTGCGTTATAAGCTGGCGTTTGATAAATATCTTTCAGAGCGCAAAAGCTCGATCGCCGTGATGATTGCCTTCTCCGGCGAGGTGGAATTTCACAAAGACGACCCGGACAGCGCTGCTCTGCTGAACCAAAAATTTACTGAAACCGCTATGAACCCTGCGCTAAAAGGCCGGGACATGCGTAAAGCCTTCGACACCGACGACTACCAGATTATGCTGGTCGCCAACAAATTCCAGACCGGCTTTGACCAACCCAAGCTCTGCGCCATGTATGTGGACAAACCTCTGGGGGGAGTTGAATGTGTGCAAACCCTGTCCCGCCTGAACCGTACTTACCCCGGGAAAGCCGAGTGCGGCACTTTTGTGTTGGATTTCGTCAATGAGCCGGAAGAGATTCTGGACGCGTTTCAGCCGTATTACCAAATCGCTGAACTGGCGGATGTGACAGACCCGGATAAAGTATTCGACCTTTACGAAAAACTCCGCGCCAGCGGTATCTTTACCCGGAACGAAGTCGAACAGTTCTGCGAGGCTTTTCTTTCCAAGAGCAAAAGCAATGCAGCGGTGAGCAATATCTGCAAGCCCGCTGTGGATCGCTGGCAGAAAAGGTACAGTTCCGCCGTAGAGGCTTATGTTCTTGCCAAAGAGATGTTCGAACGCACCAAGAAGACCAAAGATGCCGTGCTGATCGCGAATGCAGAGAACAGCTTCAAAGAGTGCAAGCAGGAAAAAGACCGGCTGGAAATCTTCAAGAAGGATTTAGGCACCTTCACCCGTTTCTACGAGTTTATGTCCCAGATTGTGGACTACGACGACAAGGATCTGGAAAAACTCAGCCTCTTCGCCCGCTATCTGCGCCCATTGCTCCGTGAAAAAATCATCGAGGAAGATGACATCGACCTGGATAACGTGGTGATGAGCCATTACCGGTTGTCCAGGATTCGACAGCAGGCCATTTCTTTAAAAGAGAGGGAACTGAAGGAAGACGCTGAGGGCTATAAACTGGAACCCTCCAGCGATGTTGGTTCAGCCAAACCCAAGAACAAGAAAGAAGAGTTCTTATCCCAGATTGTGGCACGGCTGAATGAGATGTTTATTACCGACAACCTCACCGATGCGGATCTGATCAGTTATGCCTTCACCGTTCGGGACAAACTGGCCGAAAACGAAACCGTGATGAAGCAGATTGAGAACAATACCGCTGAACAAGCACTGCTCGGTGACTTCCCACAAGCCATTGATGACGCTGTAATGGACAGCAACGAAGCCCAACAGGAAATGATGTTGCAGTATCTTTCCAACCCTGAATTGGCTCGGGGCTTTGCCAGGGTTGTGTTTGATATGTTGAAGGGGTGAGTGAGTGCCCTGCACTGGGCTTCATTGCTGAAGTGCAGGGTAAGATTTCCATATTTGTTCTGACTCAAAGGACTTCAGCACCAGGAATAAATCCACCAGCTAGCGCGATCTGTGTTTTGATAGATTCTTCTGGACTGTTAGCCGCGCCAACCCACTTTCTGATTTTCTCGATATCTGAAAATAAATCCTTCCAATGTATTTTTCGTATGATGATATCCCGTTCATCTGCCATCTGAGGAGAATCACTATATTGATAATCTCTGGCCAGCTTAATCCATAGGTGATATTCCATTGACTCATTCATAAATAACTTGAGATGGGTTATTGGCCAGTAGTCGGGTTTTGAATTGATTTTGGATTGTGGATCAATACTTACTTCCGGATGAACATATCTCCCAAGATAAGGCACATGACCCAACTTTTCGTATCTGCTGTATTGAGTGGATACCTCGCTGGCCTTGTGAAGATTGATATCTCGAACCTTTTCAGTCTGATGGGTGTCATCCATTATTACACGCCCAGTAAGAACAATCTGTTTCATCTGATGAGTTTTCACATCAAAAGGAAAACCAAACTTGAACTCAGGCATATGGTATTTTAATAGCCACAGCCAATAAAAGGTGTTCCGAAACTCTTCTTTATGAATATCCCTTCCTTTAGGAAAAGAAAATAATTTCCTCTCGCTATCAATAAAACCTTTCAGCAGATCATTTTCTAGCTCAGAAGAAAAATCTGGTAAAGGTTCAGGCGGATCATCATAGCTTTTATGAGAATTACAAGCGGGGTTTTCAACACCATAAATATACGAACTTACTTTCTTCCCCCACTCTACAAAGCGATCATCGTTTAAAATACCATTGATCATCTTAATTTTCAGATCGCGCTTTTCTGAAGCGCTTACATTATCAACCAAGCAATAGAATAAACCACAAGCAATTTCCTGATAGTCCGACCTACTGAACGTCTTAGCTAAGCGACTTAAGTGCCTATCCAAACTGGATTGCTCATAGTTGCATATGAACTCATCGAGACTGTCATAAACCTCACCTTTGACATAAACACCTTTTCCAGGTCTTGGCATACCAAAATGTTCAATAATCATTTGCTTAGCGGATGGGGTAATAGAGTATCTACCATTTTTTGCTTCGCTAAGCCGAGTCTCTTCAATCCCCAACAACTTAGCTAACTGTTTCTGGTTCCCACCTGAACTTTTTACAGATTCCAGTGCATGATGAATAAACAGTTTCGACTCATACCTCGATACTTCAGTCATAGCTCAATGCCTCATATATCCTAGGTTAAAGAGCATAGAACAGATAGGGTTATATGTAATTACAAAAAAAGTGTAATTTATCCGTAAAAATTACAATCAAAGCTTGGAACTATTAATTCCATTGGGATTAAGGCCGAATAAAAACGTAATAACTCGTTAGGCTCCTGTTCAGTAGTTCCAACTGTTCAGGTGAATTCGACCTTACTGGCTTTTTATTGGGAACTGGGGGAGGACATTGTTCGTCGACAGTCCAAAGCTAATTGGGGCGACGGCTTCCTGAAACAGCTCAGTAAGGATTTAATGGCGGAATTTCCTGAAATCAAAGGGTTTTCTCGTCGAAATCTTGAGTTGATCAGACAATGGTATACGTTCTGGTCTGAAGATAGGTCAATTGCGCAACAGCCTGTTGCACAATTAACCCAAATACCTTGGGGGCATAATCAACTGATTATTAATAAATGCCAAAGTAAGCAGGAAGCCCTGTATTACGTGCAGAACACTATCAAATACGGTTGGAGCCGGAGTGTTCTGACTCACCAGATAGAAAGTAGCCTCTGGCAGCGTGAGGGGCAGGCCGTCAGTAACTTTAGTACCACCCTGCCAGCCATACAATCTGATCTGGCACAAGAGACCCTGAAAGACCCCTATGTGTTTGATTTCCTGAGCTTGACCCAAAACTACAACGAGCGTGAGTTTGAGCAGGGTTTGACCGAGCATATCACCCAGTTTTTGCTGGAATTAGGGGCTGGCTTTGCTTATATGGGCAAGCAGTATCATATACAGGTAGGACAACGGGATTTTTATATCGACCTGCTGTTTTACCATGCCCAGCTGCATTGTTATGTGGTGATTGAGCTAAAGACGGTTGATTTTGAACCAGAACACGCAGGCAAACTGAACTTTTACATCAGGGCCGTGGACGAACAGCTGCGTAAAGAGGGCGATGCGCCCACCATTGGCATCCTGCTATGCAAGAACAAAGACAAGCTGGTAGCAGAGTATTCCCTCAGCGATATGCAAAAGCCCATTGGCGTCTCGGAATACCAGCTCACTCAGTCACTGCCGGAAAATCTGCAATCGCAGTTGCCCAGTGTGGAAGAGATTGAACAGGGATTGAGAGGTGGGAGATGAGTTACAAACAGGCCGACAACTGAACATTTCAATGTCGGCCTGAGCAGACCACTCCCTTTAATGAAAATACCAACACAGTTATAGTCGATGGTATTTTCCGGTCGGGCTCTTATTTTGAAGCTTCAGATTTAGTTCCGTCAGCATGCCATTCGTAGACGACAAAGCTGAAGTCTTTCAGGTCTCCCTTGCCATCGAAGGCCAGGTTACCTGTTGGCGTACTGAAGGTATTTGAACGCAAAACTTCGGCTACTTCGTCCGGGTCTTCACTCTTGGTCAGCTCCATGCCTTCAGCCATAACCTGAACGGCAGAATAGGAAGGGAATACGAAAGGACCGGATGAATCTTCACCTTTTGCTCTGAAAGCAGCTACCAGTGTGGCATTGGCAGGATCCTGATCAAAACTCTTCGGCAATGTCACCAGCAGACCTTCTGAAGCAGGACCGGCAATGGCTGAAATATCTTTGTTGCCAACACCTTCAGGCCCCATGAATTTAGCCTTCAGACCCTTTTCCGCACTCTGACGCAGAATCAGACCCAGCTCAGGATGGTAGCCACCGTAGTAAACAAAATCGACATCTTCTTTCTTCAACTTGGCAATCAGTGCCGAAAAGTCTTTGTCTCCTGATGTGACACCTTCAAAGACAGCTACATCAATACCGGCTTTTTCAACCGTGTTCTTAACGGCTGTTGCAATGCCCTCACCGTACTGCTGCTTGTCATGAATGACCGCCATGCGCTTGGGCTTGATGCTTTCTACGATGTAGTTACCTGCAGTAGGTCCTTGCAGACTGTCGAGTCCAATGGTGCGGAATATCAATTCATACCCACGACTGGTGATATCCGGGCTGGTGGAGGCGGGGGTGATCATCAGGATGCCTTCATCTTCATAGATGTCGGTAGTAGGCTGGGTGGAAGAAGAACACAGGTGCCCCACTACAAAGCGGATATCGTCATTAACGATCTTGTTGGCAACCGCTACAGCCTGTTTGGGATCACAGGCATCGTCATAGACCACCGCTTCCAGCTGCTTGCCATTGACGCCCCCCTGTTTATTGATCTGCTCGACAGCCATCTTTGCACCACTGAACTGCATATCACCATACTGGGCTACAGGACCTGTGACCGGGCCAGCCAAAGCGATTTTTATAGTGTCGGCGGCCTGAGCCAAGCCGGAAGCGCCTGCTACGGCGGCAGATACCGCCAGAGCGGCCAGAGTTTTGTTCATTTTTCTTATCATGCTGTTGTTCTCTTGGAAAGGACCTAATTCCATTTTCTGATTATTTAAATCCTTCTTTCTCTCGAAAAGTTATATTAAGGATTTTTTTCAGTCATAGCAGCTTTTTTTTCCAAACTTTTTTCTTCGACTTAAGTCTAAATATCTACCAACGTCGTAAGGCGGCAGAACTATTACAGACCTAGAGTGTAAATATCCAGCAAGGGAATGCTCATAACAAGATGTAGGGAGAAGCAGTATGGATACAAAACAACACAATACTCAGGATCATGAACTGAACACCGGCGAACTGATTATACTGTCACTTTCTTTGGGCAGCGTCCTGGCTTCACTTCACTTTTTTTTGAATTCCATTTTCTAACAGCTACGAGTCAAGAAAACATTATTTATCAGTGCCTGTGATGAATAACTTTTCATGCTGAGATGTCAGGAAAAATGGCCGGGTTTGCACCCGGCTCGCGTTACTCAGCGCTTGATGGTCTTAACCCCTTCAGCAGTACCCAGCAGTAGCACGTCAGCGGGTCTCGCCGCAAACAAACCGTTGGTCACGACTCCCACAATCTGGTTGATTTTTTCTTCCAGACCTATGGCGTCAGTAATCTTCAGATTCCATACATCCAGAATAATATTGCCGTTATCCGTCATAACCCCTTCCCGGTAAGCGGGGTCACCGCCCAGCTTAACCAACTCTCGGGCAACATGGCTGCGAGCCATAGGAATAACCTCAACAGGTAGCGGAAATTCGCCCAGCACGTCTACCAGCTTGCTCTCGTCTGCAATACAGATAAACTCTTTCGCCACTGCAGCCACAATTTTTTCCCTTGTCAGGGCCGCTCCTCCGCCTTTGATCAGATGCAGGTGATCACTGGACTCATCGGCCCCGTCAATATAAAAGCGCAGTTCACCGATACTGTTCAGGTCATAAACTGGAATGCCGTGCTGTTTCAAACGATCGGCAGAAGCCTCTGAACTGGCTACGCAACCATCAAAACTGTTTCGGTGCTCTGCCAGAGCATCAATAAAGAAATTGGCCGTGGACCCCGTGCCAATACCGATGATCATATCATCTTCCAGATGAGGGAGAATCCGCTGCAATGCAGCCTCGGCAGTCGCCTTCTTCAGCTCGTCCTGGGTCATGTCTCTACCTTGCGGTCATATACAATGAAGCGGGGATTATACCCCCAGAAATACGCCCCCGCTGAACTAAATACCTTAAATTCCGTATAACCTTTTATTATCTGAACACGATTAAAGATTGTTTCTTGCGTACATGGCTGTTTAGAATCAGTCCAACCAAGATAAGTTATTAAGAAAGTGAAGTCCCATGCCTCATCAGTACATAAGAATGATACTCGAAGCCAAAGTTTATGATGTGGCGATTGAGACTCCTGTTCATGAGGCTCCTTTTCTCAGCAAGCGTTTGAATAATCAGGTTTTTCTGAAGCGTGAAGACCTGCAACCCGTATTCTCATTTAAAATCCGGGGCGCTTACAACAAGATGGCCCAGTTAACCGCCGAGGAAAAAGCCCGCGGGGTGACCTGTGCTTCTGCCGGTAATCATGCCCAGGGCGTGGCTATGGCAGCCAAAACCATGGGTATCGAAGCCGTTATCGTGATGCCCGGCACTACTCCTGAAATAAAGTACAAAGCTTGCGAAGCCAGAGGAGCCAAGGTCATCCTTCATGGCGATACCTTTGATCAGGCACTGGCTTACTCCATGAAACTCGTTGAAGAGCGGGGCTATACCTTCATTCATCCTTATGATGACCCATACACGATTGCCGGTCAGGGCACGATCGGCATGGAGATTCTCCGTCAGCATTCTGGACAGCTCGATGCGGTTTTTGTCCCTGTCGGTGGAGGCGGTTTGGCAGCGGGTATAGCGACCTATATCAAATATCTGCGTCCCGATATCAAGGTCATCGGCGTTGAGTATGAAGAATCTGCCTGCCTGAAAGCAGCTCTGGAAGCTGATGAGCGGGTAACATTGCCTCATGTGGGGATTTTTGCCGACGGTATTGCCGTAGCACAGATCGGTGAAGAAACCTTCAAGCTCTGTCGGCAATACATTGATAAAGTGATCACGGTCAGCTCTGATGAAATCTGCGCATCCATCAAGGATATCTTTGATGATACCCGCTCGGTTTGTGAGCCTGCCGGTGCAGCTAGTGTGGCTGGCCTCAAAAAGTATGTCAGTGAGACAGGTGCCAGTCATCAAAAACTGATGGCTATAGCCAGTGGCGCCAATATAAATTTTGATCGTCTGCGCTATGTTTCTGAACGTGCAGAATTGGGTGAGAAGCGCGAAGCGATCATCGCTGTCACCATCCCTGAGCAACCAGGCAGCTTCAAACAGTTCTGTGAAACCCTCGGTAAAAGGAATATCACCGAATTCAACTACCGCTTCCATGATCCCAGAAATGCCCGAATCTTTGTAGGTGTCCAAGTTCATCCTGATCAGATGCCTATCGATAATCTGATCGATGAATTGAAAGAGAAAGGTTATCCGGTAGAGAACCTTAGTGAAAACGAGATGGCCAAGTTGCATATCCGCCATATGGTGGGCGGCCACAGTAAAGCAGTGAAGGATGAGGTGGTTTATTGTTTTGAATTTCCGGAACGTCCGGGAGCCCTGCTCAACTTCCTGGATAAACTGGGTGCCCGATGGAACATCAGTATGTTCCATTACCGAAACCATGGTGCTGCCTATGGCCGCGTCGCCGTGGGTCTGGAAGTACCAGAAACAGAGAGACAGCACATAGCCAAATTTCTGGCTGACTTAGAATACAACTATTGCGAGGAGACGAATAATAAGGCTTATCAGGCGTTTCTTGGATAATTACTCCATGATACCCGAAACCCCGGACTTCTTGTCTGGGGCTTACCTACTGCACAAACAAAGCATGAACAAACAAAAACCCCGGTCGATCACTCAACTGGGGTTCTGCTTTATTCAATGCCTGGCGATGACCTACTCTCACATGGGGAAGCCCCACAATACCATCGGTGGGGGCCGCCCAGGTATGTGTCGTTTCACTGGCCTCAACGCAAAAACCCCAGCCGATCACTCAACTGGGGTTTTGC
>NZ_JAHHPQ010000047.1:0-1483 GCF_024606245.1 Endozoicomonas sp. SESOKO2 | reverse complement strand
AGAGATTTATATTGAATATAATGCAACAAAGGAGCTCGAATGGCAGTCCTCCTACACTAAGGATTGTCTTTACTGGAGCGCAAAATGTTGGCAAGTCATCGCTGGGCAACCGGCTAATTGGCTGGGAGCCATTTAAAAGAACCGTTATTTACAATAAAAAGCCTGACCCTATCTACCGCTTTCAGGATGTGGAAATCAGGACTACAAAAGGTTATGGCCGCTCTGGTGGCGAAGAATACATAAAAAATGACTACCTTGGAGCTGAAAATATCGAGCAAAACGATGTCATTATCTTTTTATTTGACAAGGATCTGACTGGTTATGATCTTAGAGCTATCGAAGCATTAGTAAAAAATGGCAATAGAATTATTTTTGTTTGTAATAAGGTCGATACATGTACTGATAAGATAGGAGACAAAAAAGAAATAAAATCAGAGTTTAAGGCTAATTTAGAAGAAAATGGTATTCAGGATACTCCAAAACTTATTTTTACATGTTCCCAATCCAACAGCAAAAATGGAGAAGAAATAACAAAAACTAAAGAATTGGAAAAAGAAATTCTGTCTATTCTGAAAACAGATGAAAAAGCGGTTTTTGAAAAATACTTAAAAACAAGGATGAGGCCTGATGAAAAAACCATCAAAATTTCGGAAGAAAGAATTGAAAAGGGGGTTAAGGAATATAATGGTCAATCATCTGGCATAGAAGAGATCAAAAATATTACAGTTGATGCTATTAAGGAAGGCATACATCCAGACATCATGGGTCCAGATAATGTTGATGAGTTAAATAGATTTAATGATTATTTTCAAAAAATTTCAGGGCATATTGAGAGTATAACGCGTGATGATGACCATAAGTTATTCCTTAGAGCATGTAATAATATTGTCAAAGTCGGCCTCCCAGAAGTAGCAGCGGGTGCTGCAGGTGCCACACTCGGTACAATCGGTACATTATTTGGACCACTGGGAACTGTTGCAGGTGTAATCATTGGATCACTGGTTGGAGTTTGTGTAGCCAGGATAACTAACCTTTTGTATCACCCACACTTCAATCTTCGTCCAAGATATTATGAAGAATGTAAGAAAGAAATCCAAAGCATCTTATATGAGAAAAGGGATGATGAATTAAGTCTATACCGAAAGAAAGTCTTTTCTGAAGATGGTAATACCTATGCCGACGACCCTGAGACAAAGAAAATTGAAAAAAAATACGAAGAGAAGGTTGATAAATTTTACACATGGGCTGATAAACTTCCGGAACACATGCGAAGCGCAACAAGTTTGTTTAGAGAACTGTTTGAGAAAATATTCCAACATTATCAAAGACTTTATGACGAAGCTTTTTTCGCAAAAACAAGTGTTACTTTTCTTGTACCATACGATGAAATTCGGTACATGAAAGAAATTTCCCTGATTCAGTCTGATGTACCCCCCGCCATTTATCAACCTGAGCGGGGCCTGCATTTGATGACCTGTAATAC
>NZ_JAHHPQ010000442.1:0-1327 GCF_024606245.1 Endozoicomonas sp. SESOKO2 | reverse complement strand
CACCTTTCTGAAAACTTCAAAAATACCGGCATGCTGACCAGCATGCTAAATAATAATAAAAAACATATCCGTAGTTTTGCAGAACGTAGCCAGAGTGAACTCCAATATTTAGCGAGTTTGAAGGTATTGACTTCCTTCTCGTCCATGAACAAAAGAAAAGGGGTGCCCGGACATAAGGAAGTGAAAGCAATTCTGGGCTGGCATGAATGGAAAGGCAAGGATGGCGAGTTCAATTCGGAACTGTTCCGCTCTTTTTCGTCCATGAATCATGACAGAGGCATACTCAAACATGGTGAAGTGAGAGAGGTGCTGGGCTGGCCGGAATGGAAAGACAAAGATGGCGAGTTGAGTATCGAGCTGTTCCGCGCTTTCTCGTCCATGAATAGTAGTAAAGGCATGCTCAAACATGAGGAAGTGAAAGAAGTGCTGGGCTGGCCTGAATGGAAAGACAGTGATGGCAAGTTCAGTGTGGAGCTGTTCCGCACCTTCTCCTCTTTGAATAGCGGCAGAGGCATGCTTGAACATAAGGAAGTGAAAGAGGTGCTGGGTTGGCCCGAATGGAAAGGCAAGGATGGCGAGTTCAGTATGGAGCTATTGCGAGCCTTCTCGTCCATGAATCATAACAGAGGCATGCTGAAACATGAGGAAGTGAAAGAGCTGCTGGGCTGGCCGGAGTGGAAAGACAAGGACGGCGAGTTCAGTATAAAGTTGTTCCGTTCCTTCTCGTCCATGAACAGTAGCAAAGGCATGCCCAAATATAAGCAAGTCAAAGAGGTGCTGGGCTGGCCGGAATGGAAAGACAGGGATGGTGAGTTCAGTACAGAGCTTTTCCGCGCCTTCTCGTCCATGAATACAAGCAAAGGCATGCTCAAACATAAGGATGTGAAAGAGGTGCTGAGCTGGCCGGAATGGAAACACAAAGACGGCGAGTTCAGTATAGAGCTTTTCCGCGCTTTCGCGTCCATGAATAGTAGTAAAGGCATGCTCAACCATGAGGAAGTGAAAGATGTGCTGGACTGGCCGGAGTGGAAAGACAAGCATGGCGAGTTCTGTATGGAGCTGTTCCGCTCGGTCTCATCTATGTACGCAAAGAGAAGCCTGCCCGAACACATGGAAATAAAAGAAATGCTGGGCTGGCCGGAATGGAAAGACAAGGATGGCGAGTTCTTTATGGAGCTGTTCCGCGCTTTCTCGTCCATGAATAGTAGTAAAGGAATGCTCAAACATGAGGAAGTGAAAGAAGTGCTGGGCTGGCCGGAATGGAAAGACAGAGATGGCGAGTTCAGTATGGAGCTGTTCCGCGCCTTCTCGTCCATGAATCGTAGCC
>NZ_JAHHPQ010000441.1:0-3126 GCF_024606245.1 Endozoicomonas sp. SESOKO2 | reverse complement strand
GTAATATTGGTTACCATACCCACACCCCCGCGAGCACAATCAATACAGCCGACAGAATAATGGTGATGATCGCACCAGCCTTGCCTGACTCTTTACCTTCACCTACACCCACATCCATTAACAGATGCTTGACACCTGCAACAAAGTGGTAAATCAGACCGGAAAGCAGCACCCAGACAATAAATTTGACCGGGCCACCCGACATGAGTGTTTTCAGTTTCGCAAAGGACTGTTCCGAAGACAGCGACAGGTCCAGTGCATACAGCAGGAAACCAACTCCGACAAATAGCAATATGCCCGAAATCCTGTGCAGGATCGAGGTATAAGCTGGCAGAGGTAGTTTGATTGTGGTTATGTCTAGATTGACAGGTCTTTTGCTATTCACGTTTTTTGTCCCAACGCCCGAGGCGTGCACAGCTGAATCAGCAACATTATCCAGAGGTTATGACCTACTCGGGATCATGCCCTCTATCATCAGGTTTACCTGAACAGGCCACCCTGACTGCAGGCTAAGAAACCGCGTTAATTGTTGTTAACGTTCTCTTCTCACCCCCCCCTCATGAAGCCCTCCACGACTTCGGCTGTGAAGTATAAACAGTTCGGTTTTCAATTACAATTGATTAACCCACTAAGCAAATTTACTATAGACCTCTGAGTTTATTGCGCAGACTTTTTCAACGACACACATGTTTGACAAACAGATTTCTGGCCCTATAGTGGTCGAACCGTGAAAGGGGCCCAACCATAAAAAAACTTATTCTGTGAGCACAATAATTTGGGTCCGAGACTAAGATAACGGCAGAATAAACGGCAAGACAGGAGCCTATGATGGCTGAAAAGAAAGCAACCCTCTCGATTGACGGCAAACAACTGGAACTTCCTGTACATACGGGCTCTCTCGGCCCAGATGTTGTTGATGTTCGCGGCCTGACTGCCAACGGTTTGTTTACATACGACCCCGGTTTCGTATCTACAGCTTCCTGCGAGTCAAAGATCACTTACATAGATGGTGAAAAGGGTGTGCTTCTGCACCGTGGTTACCCTATCGAGCAGCTTGCTGAGCACTCTGACTATCTGGAAACCTGCTACCTGCTGGTTTATGGTGAACTTCCCAACAGGAAGGAGAAAAAGCATTTTGAAGACACCATCATGCGTCATACCATGATTCATGAACAGATGGTAGACCTGTTCTCCGGCTTCCGTCGCGACGCTCACCCTATGGCCGTGATGTGCGGCGTAGTAGGCGCTCTCTCTGCCTTCTATCACGATTCACTGGATATCACTAACGAACGTCACCGTGAAATTTGCGCCTATCGCCTGATTTCCAAGATGCCAACCCTGGCAGCTATGACCTACAAATACTCCATCGGACAGCCGTTCGTCTACCCGCGCAACGATCTGGGCTACGGTGGCAATTTCCTGCATATGATGTTTGCTACGCCCTGTGAAGAGTACGAAGTTAATCCAGTTCTGGCTCGTGCCATGGATCGTATCTTCCTGCTGCATGCAGACCATGAACAGAATGCTTCAACATCGACTGTGCGCCTGGCAGGCTCCAGTGGTGCCAACCCATTCGCCTGTATTGCTGCTGGCATTGCAGCTCTGTGGGGGCCGGCTCACGGTGGTGCCAACGAAGCGGTACTGGTTATGCTGAATGAAATCGGTGATGAGAAACACATCGATGAGTTCATTGACCGCGCCAAGGACAAAAACGATCCCTTCCGTCTGATGGGCTTTGGTCACCGCGTCTACAAGAACTTTGACCCACGTGCCAAGGTTATGAAGCAGACCTGTGACGAAGTACTGAGCGAACTGGGCCTGGAAGACGATCCTCTGTTCAAGATCGCCAAGCGTCTGGAAAAGATCGCCCTGGAAGACGAATACTTCGTTGAGAAGAAGCTGTATCCGAACGTGGACTTCTACTCCGGTATCATTCTGAAAGCTCTGGGCATTCCAACAGAGATGTTCACTGTAATCTTTGCAACCGGTCGTACACCGGGCTGGATTGCTCACTGGCATGAAATGATCAGCGGTGAATACCGCATTGGTCGTCCGCGCCAACTTTACACCGGCGAAACTTCCAGAGATTTTATTCCGGTATCTGACCGCTAAGCAGCCTCCTGAAAGCCGGTGCTATTATCGGCTTTCAGACCTCCTCTGTTTCACCTGCCTCAGACTTTTTGTGTCATTTCAACGCCTTTGAAACATGACTGCCACTATTTCCCGGGGGACCAAAAACATCGTTCCGGACTGATTAATCGTAATGCTGGCTGAACCTGTCAAACGGACAAGGGCCAAAACATTCTTTAGATGCTTTCAGTCTCGTCTACTTTTAACCGATATTACCTATGAGTAGCTTAGGGAGTAGTGTCCCGGCATGAACGGCTAGTACGATAGAGCTAATACGATAAAACAATGACTGAACTTTTCCTGAACCCAGAGCCCTGGATTGCTCTGGCAACTCTTACCGTCCTGGAGATTATTCTGGGCATCGACAACATCATTTTTATTACAATCGTTGTCGACAAACTGCCTGCACATCAACGCAACAATGCCCGCAGACTGGGACTATTACTGGCAATGTTCACAAGGATCCTCCTGCTACTCTCCATTACCTGGATCATGACACTCACTGCCCCGCTATTCCATCTGTTCAACCATGCCCTATCCGGTCGGGACCTGATTCTTCTCGGTGGCGGGCTCTTTCTGCTCACCAAAGCCACTCATGAGATCCATGACGCTCTTGAACCCGGCGAAGATGAAGGACCTCACCTTAAACCAAGAGGGTATGCTATAACTCTTATCCAGATTGCCCTCATCGATATTGTTTTCTCCCTGGATTCAGTCATCACCGCAGTAGGGCTGGCAGAACACCTTTGGGTTATGATTACCGCCATTGTTATTTCGGTAGGCATTATGATGCTTGCAGCGGCGCCTGTTGGAGAATTTGTCAACAACCACCCTTCCTTCAAAGTGCTAGCGCTTTCCTTTCTGGTTCTGGTGGGTGTCTCTTTGATAGGAGACGCTCTGGACTCTCATATCCCGAAAGGCTACCGCGACGGGGACATGGCGTCTTGTAGGGAGGGGGAGATGCTCAATAAATGGAGAATACTTTCCTGTTACTTG
>NZ_JAHHPQ010000440.1:0-2360 GCF_024606245.1 Endozoicomonas sp. SESOKO2 | reverse complement strand
TTTGGTTGGTCGGTGCCTGGGTGTCGGACTTTGTTATTAAGCAAGCTGACAGTCATCGGGTTGTCACGGAAAATGTGAAGGGGTGGCTGTCGTTCAATCCATGACGGCTCTTTAGCAGGTTTTAATATGCACTTAAAATCAGGTTTACAACCATCAGCGCTTCTTGCTTCAGGACTCTGGACTGCTGCAGTTTTATCGAGTGAATCATTACCCGATAACTCTTCCTTTATTAGTAATACGGCATTAGGCGGAAAGCTTCGGACTGTATACTATGATGTACACAACACCGTAAAAGACTCGACACTCGGAGCCTGGACCGGAGGCTTATCGCTTGATTTGAGTTCCAGTCTGGGAGAAGTGGTGGGATTAGGAGCCAGTTTCTACAGTGCTGTCAAGTTATATATGCCCGAAGAGAATGCTTATTCATATCAGCTTTTAAATGGTGATAATGAAGGGTTCAGTAAGCTGGGACAAGCCTATATCGAAGTAAAATTACCGTCAACATACGAAGACCGGTCAGTCAGCTTTAAGGCGGGACGTCAGAATTTACGTACCGGACTGATTTCCGGCTCCAGCTCAAGAACAGTTCCCAGCAACTGGAATGGATATAACCTCAAAGGCACGATTGAAAACCTGAAAATCGGTTTGGCCCTGGTTGATCAGATGTCACTTAGAAATCAGGCTGGTTTTCATAGTCTGACGAACTTTTCCGGGGAGAAAATTGATTACATCATAGGTGCTGAAGCTATCTATACACTTCAGTTTTCCCATGAGCGTGAATTGCGGCTTAAATATCGCAATGCTTTTGCCAAAGAATTTTTACAGGCACATAACGGCGATATCTTATTTACCACTTACGCAGGACAGAATCTAAAAATTAATTTGGGGGGTAGCTATTATCAAACCCAAAAAAGTGGTCGTCTTTGGGAGGGTACAGGCTGGGGCGGTTCACCATTATTTGATGATAAGGCCAGTGTTATCAATCTTCACGGGGGGCTGATGGCTGGTTCATGGCATTTTCGTGCAGGAGTCAGCCATTTTAAAGCGCCATCCAGCGCAAAAGCTTCTGGCACCCATTACACTCCACCTGGTGCTTATTATTATGATTTTGGAGCAAACACCCACGGAACCTGGGATATTAACACTTCCGGTTCTGCTGAAGATATGTTGTACGACGGTGAAACAGCATGGATGATGGGCCTTGCCTATAATTTTTCAGAATCCTGGCTCAAAGGGCTGAAGGCCGGTTATGCATTTTATTATGGCTCCGGCATGGAAGTCAGCGCTCCAGACGGCCAAAAAATAGCGGTTGCAGAACGCGAACACGACATTCATCTGGTTTATGCATTTCCAAAGACAGTGTTGGAAGGTTTGAAATTCAAGCTGAAGTACGGCCTTTATCAAAATGATAAGGCATTACGAAAAGCCATCCGCAAAGAAGAAAACGATTTGCGCATCTGGCTCGATTATGATTTCCAGATTTTCTGATTTCATTCTGGGGTACTGTCGCCTTGGGGAGGCCTGATGACGGCATAAAAGCGTCGGCAACGTTCCATTTCAGCCTGATATCTTCTTTTAAAGGATGGGCTAAGGGTTGTCAGTCTTTCCCAGCTTGTTGACACGGTTACCCTGGGATCAACAACCCGGCAACGGAGATTCTCGAAGGTTGTGCTAGCCTCACGTGCATCAGTTGTCTCATAAACCCGGTACCAAGCTGATTTTATTTTCTCAACAAGAGCGGCAACCTTTGTATCTTTACTTCTTAGCATGGACTGCCATACTTCATCATCGCCCTTTTGGTATTTGATGTCTTCCAGCGTCAGTTCATTGATATACATCATGCGTCTGATGGTCTCCGTCGTCCATCGGTAGAGTGTCCGTCCCCAGGCTGTGACAAATATATTCTTGTTGAGTTCCAGGCTTGCGTCTGCCAGTAACTGTGCTGAACTCTGACTGCTAAAATACCAGTGGTTAGTGAACGGATCATGGTGAAGGGACGTTATGATTTGATCGACCTCTGCCCTGGTTAGAATTTCCCTTCTGGCTGAGCCCTGTAATATGTAATCCAGCCGGTCTGCGCATAAATCCGGCAGCTCTCTCTCAAGCATTGTAAATTGAATATTCTCAGGGTCTATGTCGTTAGGCGTCAGACCATGATTCTCTAATATTGGAGTAATCCCGTGCTTTTCCAAAAAACCTAAAAATAAGGAATCATGGTAATTAGGATTACCTGCAGAGTTTGTGGAAAAAAGATAATCTGAGACATGGCTGAATGCCGTGTGAGATATATCGTGGAGTAACCCGCTGACTGTCAGCTTGCTTAATAACAAAGTCCGACACCCAGGCACCGACCAACCAAA
>NZ_JAHHPQ010000439.1:0-13519 GCF_024606245.1 Endozoicomonas sp. SESOKO2 | reverse complement strand
GACCTGCTTGAATTCCCGGATTTGGCCAAGCGAGAAGCGGGTTATCAATTAAGCCGGATACAGCATGACCTTGACCCTGAACACTGGAAGGATTTCAAGACAGTGGGAGCAGGTGTCAGGGAAATTATCATCTCGGGAGAAGGTGGTGCTTTTCGAGTGATGTATTTGGCCAAGTTTGAGGAAGCTGTATACGTGCTGCACAGTTTTCAAAAGAAAACCCAACAAACCAGTCAGCACGACAAGCAAGTAGCAGCCCGCCGTTACAAGCAGGTTCCGGCAGAACGTAGCAAAAGGAGGAAGGACGGATGAGTATTAAGAACATCGGACATACGACACCAACAGGTGGCAACGTTTTTGCTGACTTGGGCTTTTCCCCTGAAGAAGCAAAGAAACTGAAAGAGGAAGCTGAGGGTAAAATTAAGGCGGACCTCAAGATTCAACTGATGGCAGAAATTACAAAGACCATCAGAGATCGCCAGCTGAAACAGGAAGAAGCTGCACGACTGTTGAATGTGAACAGACCCAGAGTCTCTGATGTGATGACAGGAAAGGCCAGCAAGTTCACTATTGATGCATTGGTAGACATGCTACAAAAATTAGGTCGTTCGGTAACACTCAAAGTAGCTTGAGACAGTGAGGGAATACATCAATCCTCCGGTATCCCCAAAGCCTTCTTCTGCTCCGACCAGAGCAGGGGAAAGGGCTTCATAAAATCAGCCAGCATCAGGCCACCCAAGCTTCTGCCATCAATGATGGCCTTCTGAATCTCTGGCGAGAGGGTGGTCAGGCGTAAGATCCGGGAGGCATAGCTGACACTGGTAATCCCTTTTTTCTGAGCCAACACTTTCAGGTGTTGTTCTTTTGCTGTTTCCTACGCCTTCCAAATAATAAGACACCCTTATATTTGACTTGTATAGATGTCCAGCTTCTTTATTATATGGATGTCCTTTTTCTTGCTCTAACTGGCAGGCAGCCTGATCGCTTTGACATAAAGTCATGAATGTCAGCAGACTCTGAAATGAGTCTGTCGACATTCGCTGCTATTGCTGACAAGGTATAGTTTCAGGCAGGAGAAAAAGTGATGTTGAGCTTGTGCCCGGTGGCTTCAGCATATTTTTTCAGCATACCCAGGCTGGGTAGTGTTTTGCTGTTGGTGCTTTCAAGTCGGCAGATACTGGTTTTCTGTGTGCCTATTGCCTGGGCAATGTCTTCCTGGGTCATTCCGGCTTCCTGTCGCATTCGAATCAGTTCACGGCGGAGTGAGAAGAACTCTGATTTCTCTTCCATTGCGGCTTGTACGTCTTCGCGCTCAAGTGCTTTCTTACGAAATGCCTTATAACTTAAGTTTGCCATGCTGTACCTCCTTCATTCGTTGATACCCCAGATCTAAGTCTTTTTTAGGTGTTTTTTGAGTTTTTTTCTGGAACACATGCAAAATAACAACGTGATTTCCTTTAACACTGCAAAAAAGACCTCTGCCTATTCCTTCAGATCCATGAGCCCTGAGTTCATAAAGTCCTCGACCCATTAGTTTGGTATGAGGTTCGCCAAGGTTTGGACCGTGAACTTCAACCTGATCAAGTAGGTCAATGACATCAGCCAGTATCCCGGCAGGCAGTTTGTCCATGTCTCTGGCGACGCGATCACTGAAAAAATGGATTTGCCAGGTTGATTTTCTCATAAGGTGAGGTTAGCAATATTGTTAACTTTGTCAAGTTCAATCATTGGAGATGGCTGGGTTTATCAGAAAAACTATTTAGAAGGCTGGCAGCCCACCCACCGCCAGTGAACAAGTGAGTATTACGCGCTCGTAGCTCTGCTGGATAGAGTACCTGGCTGCGGACCAAGCGGTTATAGGTTCGAATCCTACCGAGCGCGCCATTTTCAGAAAGCCCTGCTTTTATAGGGCTTTTTGTCGGTTTGGGGAGTAGTTATTTCTGGCTTCCTGCCTGTTTGATAATAATCCACTGTCTTATAACTGCATGCTTGGAAAATTCTTAAAATAGCTGATTTTTGGCCATTTTTGGGCCGCTTTTTCTCTCTCCTCTCTAAATAACGGACTTCGGCCACTTTGAAGTACGCTACCTGATTTCCTATTTGTAATCAGTGGTTTGCCAGTGGTTTTTATTTTCTGGGACTAGTGTTTGGTTTGCACTTTTTTAGCGATGTGGGTGGGGAGCTGTCAGTGAACTTTTTGATTATTCAGAACGTAGTGGTAAAAAGTACTGCTCCGGGCCCGGTAAAGTATGAGACAGATGTTTGAAATTTCAGGGATCAGGACTTGAGCCCAGCTTTCGAACTCTGGTTCTCCTGATAGCACAGTCGACAGAGGCTAAGGAAACGTTTTCACCCGATTCTGTCAGGGTAAGTGATGCCCTCAGAGAGCTGGTCTGATGCGGATTAGCGCCGGTATTTCAGTTATGGTGGCTACTGAGTGGTGAAAACAATCTTGAATGTTACGGGTTAAACAGAGAATAATAGTCGGCGAAATAAACGCTTCTCCGGCGAATGAGGGAAGCAATGCAGTGATATAATGACGACTATTTTTCCCAAAGACAGAAGACCCTTAATGAATGATTTTTTGACCAGAGCAGAGGAAATTTTGGAGGGAGTTCAATATGTTTTTTAACCTCGTGTGAGTAATCTTGATCAAGCATTAATAAACGTCTATGTTTCAGCTATTTTTTTCTATACTCTTACCTGTTATTGGCCTGACGTCGGTTAACGGATGAAGATAAAGCAAGGTGTTGTTCTCGGTGAAGGGGGCAGATCACTAACAATAGAAAAAATAAACGCAGAAAATATCTATATACGAATGGCGCAAGGCAACCAATTGCGCATCATACCGGTCATCGTTGTTGGGGCGTTGTTAAAAGCGTTGGAAACAGGAAAAATTACGCTCCGGGACATTGATCGAACATATCGTAAAGAACATGATTTATCCCCTTTATTTGATTATCTTCATCTTGATTTTGACAAATATATTCTTGGTTATGACTCAACTATCAAGAGGATATGTGATTACGAGTTGAGTGCGGTTGAACCTGCAGAAGTATCTGAAAATAATCGACTCAACCTCCCCAAACCTTTCCTCCTTCTGGCCGGAATCTCCGGTACCGGTAAATCCCGATTTATCCGAAAGCAGGCAGAGTTCCATGATCCGGATGACCCTGAAGGGAACTTCTGTCTGATCCCGGTAAGGCCTGACTGGCATGAGCCCTCTGATCTGTTAGGTTATGTCTCCCGGGTGGATAAACCGAAATACATTGCCACCAAAGTGCTCGCGTTTATTATCCGTGCCTGGAAGTCGGTTGCGCCTGATGCCTCCGCAGCCGGAGCCGGAACTCTGAATTCTGCTTCACCACCCTATTGGCTCTGTCTGGATGAGATGAATTTGGCACCGGTGGAGCAATATTTTGCGGATTACCTATCGGTATTGGAAACCCGGGGTTTTAACGAGGCCGGAGAATATTGTTGTGAACCGTTGCTGGACTTGCAGGCACTGAATCAATCCGGTGACCTGAAGCTTCAGGCGGATTTAGGGCTGACAGAAGATCCGCTGTGGGATTACTTTCAACAGCACGGCATCGGCATACCACCCAATCTGTTGGTGGCCGGTACCGTTAATATGGATGAAACCACACATGGTTTTTCCCGAAAGGTGATTGACCGGGCGCTGACTTTGGATTATGGCGAGTTTTATCCTAATGATTATGGTCAGTTCTTTGAGGGACAACCGGAGAATAAAGTATTTCACTGGTCAGTGTTGACCTCGGCCAGGCGGGAGCAGCTGACAGGTACCTTCGACACTGATGGAAAGCGTACGGTAGCCTTTCTTGACCGGGTGAATCAGGTGCTTAAACGAACCCCGTTTGAACTGGCCTATCGTGCCCTGAACGAGTTGTTGCTCTATGTGGCGTGTTTGCAACCCGGGGATGAGCAAACGCTACAGGCAGTTTGGGATGATTTCATGATGACCAAGGTCCTGCCCCGCATTGATGGTGATGAGGATAAGCTGCGAGTGGTGATCGGTGAGGATGCGGTTAACCTGTTGGATAAACTGACCGACGAGCTCAAAGAATTATTGCCCGATATTTGGGATGGGCAGCGTCCGGACCTGTTCCGTGATGTGAAAAAAGGCATCCCGTGTCGCTCCCGCAAAAAACTGGAGTGGATGAAAGCGCGGCTTGAGAGCCATACCTTTACCAGCTATTGGCCCTGAGTGAGTTGAGATTATGCCGGAACTGGCCGTTATTGAAACCGGGCATTTTGATTGCGTCATTTGGTCAAAAGATATTCGTTCCAGTCAGCGGCGGCTGGAACGAACGCTGACGGAACGTGGCAATGCTGTGCCAACTTCTGAGGTGCGGTTTTCTCCCCCGTTATTGTTAAAACATACTACAGAGCCGGTGTTTGAATTATGCCTTGGTGAAGCGGTCTTCTTTGAAAACAAATATTACGAGATTGAGTTTCTGTTTCACCAGCCACCGGAAGAGGGAGATCCGCTGCCGTCGGTGCAACATAAGCTAAAGGTTATTGAAGAGTCTTTTCATTTCAGTCGCCGTAGCTGCTCTTTACGGGGAAGTATCAATGCGGGCAATCATGTCGGTACTTTTCAGTTTAAACTGGCCTATTCCTACCAGGGGCGGCTCATCGAACAGTCAATTGCTTTCGATATTTTGCCGGTGAAGATGGATATGCAGTCGGACTTCAGGGCAATGAACGAGGCTGTTGATGCTGTATTTCCACTGTGGCGTTTCTCATTGGCAGAAAGCACCCGTCATTCATTAAGCGCCGTTAAAAAGCCGCACTCCCAATTCCTGTTGTTGTGGTTTGCACGATTTGAATCCCTTCATAAGGAGTTGTTGGCCGGGCTGAAGCATGTGGTGAATGCACCCCATAGTCGGTTGATGGAGCATAAGCACACCGTTCCGATGAGCCGTTTGAGGGGCAGGCTATCCAGACAGCAGGAAGAGCGACTGGCGCTGGAAAAGGCCAATAAAAATTATGAGAAGTCTTTTACGCTGAGCAAAAAGCAACTCAACGTGGATACGCCGGAAAACCGTTTTATTAAAGCGGTGATTGGTCATGGCATTACCAGACTTACCCGGGTTCAACAGCTGGCGTGTCTGGCGGAATCGGGTAAAGTGCGTTTTTCCGCCAGCTTTATGAAAGAGCTGGAAAGTTGGCAGAAGGCTTTGCGGCATTTTCAGAAACAGCCATTTTTCAGGGACGTTGGGGAATACCGGGGGCTGAAGCGGGAGTCGTTGGTATTACAGCAAAAGCCTGGTTACGCGAAAGTTTATAAAATCTGGCAACAGCTTAAATGGTATCTCGAGCTTCTGGATGGGGCCGATCAACTCTCCTTGCGCAACGTGGCAGAGATGTACGAAGTCTGGTGTTTTCTGGAGATACGCAGGATTATTGTGGACCTGGGCTTTGAGGAGGTTCCGTGTGGACGGATACCTCTGTTAGGCACTGGGATCCGTGTTTCGTTGAAGGATGGGATGGCCGGAGCTTTTCATTTCAGACGGTCTGACGGGGTGAAAATCCGTTTGGCTCATGAACCGATATTCAGAAAGAAAGACGACCAGATCAGAACCTGGTTGGTGACTCAAAAACCGGATATTTTGCTCGAGGCTACCTTTCCTGACGGGGCCGGGATTATCTGGTTATTTGATGCCAAGTATCAGATTGAGACACCGGCGGATGATCAGGGAACCCGCTCAGGCCCCGACCGGGTGCCCGACGATGCCATCAATCAAATGCACCGTTATCGGGATGCCCTGATTCATCGCAGTAAGTTTGATGACAGAGGGTTTGTGAAAACCCGTCCGGTGTTTGGTGCCTATGTGTTGTATCCGGGCTATTTCAATCAGCTTTGTGAACACAACCCATACAGTGTCGCGATTAATGAAGTGGGTATCGGTGCTTTTAGTTTGTTACCTCAGGTTGATAACAAGGGGAGTCATTGGTTATCTGTTTTTTTGCAACAAAAACTGGGGGTTCCTGAGACAAAATATCCGTATGCGAACAGTGAACGGTATTTTGTGGAGGATGCTGCACGAATTCCGGGTAAAGGTTATTCCATCGCTCATTATCAGGGACTGACTATTCTGGCAAGCCAGTTAGGGCCTGACCGGAATCAGGAGTATATCAACCAGTTTGAAAACGGCGATGCCCGGTTTTATCACACAAAGCTCATCGCCTTTGAGCGGCAGAAAGTCCAGCAACATATCGCTACCGAAGCTCGTTACCTTGCAGTAGCTCTGGATGTCGATGATGGTGTTCAGCGACGGGTGGACTATATTTATCCGATCCTCAAAGCGGAGCGGGTGCAGAGGGGGAACCTCACGGAAGAGCAGACAGGTACTCCGGTTTTTGCCAATCCGGATGAGTGGTTCTGGCTATTTAGCCTGGGGTCTGCCTTGCGTTTGAAAATACCATTGTGGCAACAGCGTAAGGTGCATTTTGAGTTAAAGCTGGTCTCCCGGGATGACCTGACAGCGGGTTATGGATGGGATGAGCTGCCTGAACTTTATTCATCGTTAGTGAACGAGTAAGGGGTAGGTGTTTGTTTTGTGGCAGGTCACAGTGATCTTACCGTTATTAGGTTGACTCGGCTAACGACACTTGTCGGTTAAGAGATATGAGTTGATGAAAACTGCAGATGAGGGCATTCAGTTACATTTTCATGTAGACCATGGGGTGTTTAATGCGATTCACTGTTGCTATGCATGCCTTCTTGACGTCATGAAACATTACGTTGCTCGTACAAAGTTGATGAGCCTTACTCATGAACTCCCTGAGCTATAGCATTGGTTTGTTTCTGGTATCAGCATGACAGATGTTCATACGCCTGTCATACGCAGTAAAAATATGCGGGCAATCAGAAACAGGAATACTAAGCCAGAGATTTTGGTTCGGAAGCTGTTACACTCCAGAGGCTTCCGCTTCAGGTTAAATGTAAAAACTCTGCCAGCAAAGCCCGATATTGTTTTTCCGAAATACCGAGCCGTTATTCTGGTTAATGGCTGCTTCTGGCATGGACACGATTGTCCAGTGTTTAGGTGGCCCAAGACGAGAACGGAATTCTGGAAGGAAAAAATTACGGGGAATCAGCAGCGAGATAAAAGAAACCTCATGAATCTTCAAGCCGCTGGCTGGAGGGTGCTGACTTTATGGGAGTGCGCTCTGGGGGGGCGATACAAATTGCCTTTGGATATTATTGCCGACCTGATTGAAAACTGGTTGCTGGTTGGGGGCGAGACTTCTGTTGAGATACAGGGGGGTTGTTAGCTTGGGCTGAAAAGCTTTTCTAAACCCTTCAAACTACAAATTTTTGACCGTTTTGAGTTTGAAGTGACGGGTTGGGTTGCTGGAGGGGTTCGAGGCTATTTCGCCAGCCGGGGTACAGTGAAAGCAGTAAAGTCACTCAGATTTAAGTCGTGAGTACCGCTTTCTAAAACAGTTTGTTACATACCTGACCTGCCGCACTTTAAAACGGTAAAGCATTGCATGTAGATGAAGGCAAAGAGTCCCCCCATCCCTGAATTGATGAATACCAGATCTGGCAATAAAATAAATGTTTCCACCTGCTGAGACGTAGATTCCGTATTTTACTTCGCTGTAATCTTCCGTTTGAAAATAAATAAAATGATAGGTATTCATTTCCAGTCGAAGATTGCTGTTAATCCAATGACGAATTTGTTGACCAAGTTCAGTTATTTCTTCAGGAATAAGTTCATGATGCGAATCATTAAGCGGTTGATCACTAAAAGTTGTAGCGTACAGAAACTCCAGAGTTTCTATATCACCTTGCACGGTTTCCCTGTCTTGGATGGCAAATACAAAATTTGGGTCTATTTCAGTACTTTGAGTATCTGTTATCAACACAGCTCCCATGGCATTGAGATAGCCTGCCATTGGGCTTGGATCGTACTGTTTGTTCAACAGCACGGTAAATGAAGGGGTTTCAGGCGAGCCAATGTTTGGGTTTGGCATTAATGCCTGATAAAACCCATTACTGAGATGAGAGGCTAATTCAATATCGGGAGTGATACTGGTGGGATTTTGCAAACTCAGTGTTGTTATATCAACCGATTTTTCCGGACCAAGTGCTTCAACCTTCTTGCAGTCACATTTCTGCTCTGGTATTTCACAGTGGTTACATGTGTGATTAGCTGACACCTTTGTGGAAAGAATAAGCAGGTAAGCAACGAATAAAATTTGCCGAACAAAGTATTCCCGGTAGTGTTCCATTGGTTGCTCTTTTGATTTATTAAAGGGACAATTATAGCCAGTCTGGCTAACTTTCAAGTTTGAAAAGCTGGCTGCAAAGAAACTGACGCCCCGTGGTGATGCTGTTTTTTACGTCATTAGTCGTGTGTATCCGGATGGGTTGGTCAGCACCCAATCATACCGGGGCTGTGGAGCTGAAACTGTTCAACACTCCATACAGAAGATTCGCCATGCTCTCAACTCTCACCTTCCTCAGGCATTGACCAAGCCTGTTCCATTATTTTTGCCTTAATCATGCCGTCAGAGTAGATATCGCTATCAACAGGAGCTTTACTTTTTAATTGCTCACTGACTTTGTTGAGAATATTTTCGCTCAGATCATTCAGATCATCACGATAGGAAGCTGTCAGGGTGATCAATGCTTTTTTCAGATGGATATCATTTCCAGATAAATCTGGAGCGTATAAAATGACTCTGACCAGTCCTGAAGCTATCAGGTCAGTGGCTTTCTCTGTTTCGTCATCAGCTATTAAAAAACGGGCTTCTGAAAAACAATGAATGACAGACGTAATTATTTGTACCAGCTGGGTACGGGCATCCAGCTCTGGTTTGCCCAGGTAGAATTTTTGACGTCGAAAGGACTGTGTTAACTCTTCGTTGGCATAATCTGCTGCCATCTGCTCATGCTGGCTATGGGATGCCGCAACATTCAGCATTGCCTTGCGAGAATGGGCATAAATTCTTTTTCTGAGAGGGTCTGTTGTTCCGAACTCAAAAATATTGGCCAAAAAGTTGACGATTGAGCGGGAAACCAGATCTGCGTAGTGGAAATAAGCTTTCAGTGAGGCCTGCACTACAAAGCCTGTGATTCCAAGCATGTATTCGCCATAAACCGCCCAAGAATCCAGGACATCCTGAGCATATTCTGTATCCTCCTGATCACATTCAATACCCCAGTTGTTTAATATGTCCAGATAACTTGCCTTAATAGTTTTGTCGGCATAGTCTGAATCCAGCTCGGCAAGGTGAAGTAAAACCTGTTTTGCATAAAGAGGCATCAGGTTTTTTTGTCGTAGCTGGTTAAGAGCACTGCCCAATCGCGCATTTGCCAGGGCAGAGATGACCGTACTGCTGGTTTTAAATTCCGGATGATAATATCTGAGGACATAAGCGGAGTAAGCAACGACTCTGGCTGAGTCTGTGTAGTTTTTCTCCTGATTAGTCAAAAGGGTGCTCGCCAGTAACCAGCATTTTACCAGCATGGCCTCCATCGTCATCTTATAGGAGCGACTGGTTTGAGCTTCAATGCTGAGTTTCCGGTGTACAACATTCACCTTGGCGGCGAGTTCGTTCTGAATCTCTTGGTCTTCCGGATCAAGAATGCCGGTTGTGCTGCCTATCCAGTTTTTAACCACAGTTTGCAGATGCACAATTGCAGGCTCACCCACCGAACGAAGTCCGAATTCAATCATCGATAGCAGGAAGTAATAACTGGCCACTTGCCAGAAAGGTTCAGTTTTTTCCACTCGATAAAGTCCACTGGCTTTTGGTGTAAGTTTCTTAATTGTGAGAGGCTTGATCAGAGCGGTTATCAATGAATACCCGAGAGCCGCACCATGTATTGTTGCTGTCGCCACAGTCTCTCTGTCAGGCAAATAGTGGTAATAGAATGGAGAATCTTCTTCGGGTCTATTTATCTCTTCGGGGGGGCAGCCTTCTGCGGGGCAACTATCCGTCTGGTTATTGGTTATCTTTGAATGGGAGGCAACAGATTTTACGTCATCCAAAGACGCCTTGGCCCAACTCTCAGCAAGCTTCTTGTACCCTTCAAAGTCAAAACAATGAGGGTCAAGAATTTCAACCTGTTTGTAGATCTCATTAACTTCAGATGCAGATTTAAGGGGCTGATAAGCCAACAAAAGGCTTCTCATGAGTGTGTCCCCGGCATTGACTTCAACGATCTCCCGATAATTCTGCACCAGGGCACCGGCTAAAATACGGGATTTTTCGGAGGGAGTTCTGTAGGCATCTGCAAAGTGGATAATCAGTATTTCCAGCGCCCTCTGGCTATTTGACCGGGCAAAGTTGGGTTGCTCAGCCAGGATCATCCCTGCTTTTTTTTGCAAAGTGCTGAAATACTGGTTGGTATACTCAGAGATACCGGATGTTCTGTTGACCGAAGACCCGGTATTAATAGCACCCCAGTTTTCAAGGGAGCGCCTTGACTGGGAAGCGAAGCGTTCCATATTTTCTTTTGTAGTTGACAGTCCGACTATTTTGGAAAAGTGTTTAGCGATCGCTATAACAGCGGGATGTTGTTTATCAACAAAATAAAGGAAAGTTCCGGGCACAGAAACACCTAAAATAAAAATACTGTTTCTGATTTGATCTTTCGAAACATTTTTGAGCAGTGACTTAATAAACCCTGTTTCACCGGTGTTAGAATTAGAGGCAAGAACTTTCAGCTCATCTATCGCCTCGTTCTCATATTGGTGACAATCAACATTACTCACTTTCCACTGATTCAGGATGTTGCAATATCTAAGACCCATAATGGCCGACTGTTTCATCAGCGGATCCATAGCTTTCAGGTAGTATGTGATTCGAGATCTGAAACCTGAGTGCTTACGCCAGTCAATGGCCCGGCTGAAGCTGTCGTAAACACTGTCGAAAACGTCAAGGGCTTTAGTCTCCGGATGAAGGTAAACCATAGATTGGGCATTAAATGCCATCAATGCTGCGGCCGTATCTTCATCGCCTCTCGCCATAGCCAGGCTTGCGGAGGAAGACACAGTGTCAATAATGTCGAGTAGCCGGAAATAGGTTTTTCTGGCCTTTTGCGCATGAAAACTCAATATTGAAAAAGTTGATAGCGAGCGATAAAGCAAATCTGTTTGCAGTTCATCAGTCTTCTTGGTTACATGACTATCAGATAGTGCTTTATAACTGATACTTTCCAGACGGGCACTGATATTATCAGTGAGGTGTTGGCTCATGGCTCTTTGCACATTATTTTTGTGAATGTCCAGTAGCTTACCCAGAAAATCAGATTTATAAGACTTTAGATAGTGCTCAAGAGAACTGACAGCTACCTCTGAGCCCAGGGGGATTAGTCCCCAGGCGACGCCTGTCTTAAGATAATCTGTTATGTAAAACTGATGTTCGTCATCATCCTGCTTCTCTGCCCCAAAAGCAGATTGACCAGATAGTAGCAACGTGATGATCAAGTTCACCGTCATTTTCTTCATTAGTCACCTGAAAGATTGTAAAACCGGTTTTAGATATTGGTTGTTGAGCTTCACCGTAATTCGACCGCTCCAAGACCTGTAGAGAGTGTCGTGTAAGTTAGGATTCCCATACTTTTCGACCCCGAGAGTCCCAGCGCGACAGCTCATATATGTGTCTTCGAAAAGGATCAGGAATAAAATCCCACGGAGATCATGAGAACGAGCTTTCGCCTCGATTGAGCCTGAGTTCATTTCGATTTTGCTAATGAATATAGTAGAAAAAAGTTGTCGTATTTAACCTTTTCGTCTAGATAAAGTGAGTTTGTTTCAGAATTTATCAGTCACAGGGCGATAATCAGATGTCAGACAATACCGAATTCAGTAAATGGAGAGGCAGGCTTTGGCCTGTCTATGTCTTTGAGCTTAAAAAGCTTATTCCGATGATTCTGATGTTCTACCTGATACTCTTTAATTACACCATATTGCGAGACACGAAAGACACTCTGGTTGTTACTGGTGCCGGCTCGGGGGCAGAGATAATCCCTTTTTTGAAGTTATGGGTGAATGTACCTTTTGCGATAATATTCACGATTACATATGCAAAACTCAGTAATGTATTTAAAAGGAGTTCTTTATTTTATTTAGTTGTATCAAGTTTTCTGTCGTTTTTTTGTTTTTTTGCACTGGTTCTTTATCCAGCCCGTGAAGTGCTACACCCAACAGAGTTTGCAGATTACTTGCAGAGTATTTTACCGAGTGGGTTTATGGGGCTTATTGCAGTTATGCGCAATTGGACGTTTTCTCTTTTCTACGTCATGTCTGAGCTTTGGGGTAGTGTCTGTCTGTCTTTGCTGTTCTGGGGCTTCGCCAATCATATTAACCGCATCTCAGAATCTAAACGCTTTTATGCGCTTTTCGGCATGATGGGGAATTTGGCATTACCTACTGCCGGATTGTTTGTCTACTACGCTTCACAAGCTCGTGGAAATCTTGCGGAGGGTATTGACCCCTGGCAGCACTCCCTGAATTTAATGACGGGTGTACTTACTATTGGTGGCATTTTGATTATGGTGATTTATTGGTGGATCAATCGCTATGTACTGACAGATTCAAGGCTTTATCAGCCTGATGATATAGTAGCTTCCAGTAAGGAAAAATTATCGTTATCCCTGAAAGAGAGTTTTCTGCATATTATCCATTCTAAATACCTGTTCTGTATTGCTCTTTTGGTCATCAGTTATGGTGTCTGTATCAACATGGTTGAAGTTACCTGGAAACACCAGCTGCGCATGCAATATCCAAACCCTAATGAGTACAACCAGTTCATGGGGTTATTTTCCACCTGTACAGGCATTGTGACTATTCTCATGATGTTGTTTTTTACCAATAATGTTATCCGTCGATTTGGCTGGACAGTGGCTGCCCTGTGCACCCCGGTGGTTTTATTGATTACCGGATCTTTGTTTTTTTGTTTTGTTTTATTCAGGGATGTCGTACCCGATATTTTATTTCTGACACTGGGTATTACCCCATTGATGCTCACTGTCATATTGGGGGGGATACAAAACATCATGAGTAAATCGACCAAGTACTCTTTGTTCGACCCCACTAAGGAAATGAGCTACATCCCGCTTGATCCTGAAGAAAAAGTGAAAGGTAAGGCGGCAGTTGACGTTATTGGTAACCCGACCGGCAAATCGACAGGTTCGATCATACAGCAAGTATTAATAATTTCCCTGGGCTCACTGGTGGCTATCGCTCCCTACGTAGCCGTTATCGTACTGCTGTTTTTTGCTATCTGGATTGGGGCAGCACGATCATTGGGACGCCAATTTAATGCCCTCTCCAGTGCACAGAAAAAGTCGTCTAAAGCAGATCATGCAGCTGACCAAAACTCACAGACGAGCTCTGTGCAGCAAGTTGGGTCAGGTTGATTCATGAGGCATTTTTCAGAGTGCCTGAACGTCTGATCAATCATATCGAAGGAAAAATTGAATTTGGTTGGTCGGTGCCTGGGTGTCGGACTTTGTTATTAAGCAAGCTGACAGTCA
>NZ_JAHHPQ010000438.1:0-1207 GCF_024606245.1 Endozoicomonas sp. SESOKO2 | reverse complement strand
ATGTTTTGAGGGATAACAAAACAAGCTAATAAAGAGAACCAGCCGAGGGCGGATGTAAGCATGGTCAGAGTCTTTGGCATAAGCCAAATCCATGAGTTGACTTAATCAATGTTTACCGAGCAACTATCAATTTAGCACATAAAAGCAAGCACGTTGAGATAACTGCTTGTGATATCATACCCGCCGGTTTTGAATCACAGCAGTTGCAGGAATCATCGATGATCGATAAAGCCTCCCTTATCGGTAGTATTGCCGGCAAAGCAGGTCAGGTACTGGGTGGGCAAAAAAGCCAGACCCGGGAAGATATTGAGCAAAACATGAAGGCTCTGGTGGGCAGTGCCCTGGCCAAATTTGAACTGGTCACCCGTGATGAGTTTGATGCCCAGGTCGCCGTTCTTAAGCATACCCGTGAAAGACTGGAAGCCCTTGAAAAGAAGGTGGCCGAGTTGGAAAAAGCCAAACAGTCTTAGCCCTGTTGCTGATGTCATTAGCCGTTCTCGCCCTGAGAACGGCTAATGCATACACCCGACCAGATTTTACTCTTCACTGACAATATTGATTATTTAAAAAAATAATTAAAATCAATAATTTAGATAATTATCACTATTAAACCCCTCGGTAGTTTTCCCTATAGAGGTACTCCTCTCTTCGCTATAGCATTGAGCAACAAATTAAGATAGTTGCCTCAATAATAATATGCCATGGCATTGGCCAGATCCTTTCAACAAAGACTGGTCTCAAGGACAAATAGAGAAAATCTCAGGAGAACCATCACTATGACACGCACACTTTCAATGTTTACTCTGCTGATGAGCATGATCATGTCTGGCTTTACACAGACTGCTTCCGCCGCTGGCTGGGAACTGCTGGGCGAAAAGAAAGTCAGTCGTCGTGCAGAAGCAGACACCATCCGTGTTGGTCTGAGAGACGGTGCTTTCAAGCGTCTGCAATTCAAGGTCAAAGGAGCTGACGTGGATTTCGACAGAGTCATCGTGCACTACGAAAACGGTCAAAACCGTGAAATAGCCATCCGCAGCAAAGTCAGGAAAGGCGGCAGCTCTCGCGTCATTGACCTGCCCGGTAAAGCAAGGGCCATTGAAAAAGTAAGATTCTACTACGACACTGATGGAACCGGACGCGTTCAGGCCAGTGTTCTGCTCATGGGTAAGTCTGCCTGATGAAAAAACGACTGTTTACGATTTTAGTT
>NZ_JAHHPQ010000437.1:0-1031 GCF_024606245.1 Endozoicomonas sp. SESOKO2 | reverse complement strand
TCAGAATAGTGGACACTGTCTGAGTATCGGCAGCATTCTCTTCAATGTCCTGAAGACGACGCTGATACTCATCTTTAATTGCCTGCTGATCGGCCTCAAGATCGTGCACCATAGAAGCCTTATCCATTTCCACGAAACTGATCTCAACTTGCTCTGGTGTCATATACTGCTCACGATGAGCTTCGTAATAGGATTTGACCTGATCTTCAGTCGGTTCGATGCTGTCACGAACTTTTGCAACATCAAGGGTCAGCCAGGCCATTTCACGCTTCTGGTTTTCCAGCGCAGTCAACCTACTGATCTCTGACGGGGTCACAAACTCGGAACCTGCAACACCGGCCTGAATTTGCTGCAAAACCGTTTCATCGCTCAACAACGAACGGAACTGGGCTGGAGACATTCCCAGGCTGCGAACCATCATCAGGAAGCGATCCTGATTGAATTGACCGTCCTGCTGGAATTCGGGCATTCTGACGATCATTGCATCCAGTTCTTTCTGGCCCAGGCCCATGTCGCCATTTTTGGCTTCCTGTAATAGCAGGGTACGATCAATAAGAGACTGGAGAACCGACTCTCTGAGCTGTTTTTCATCAATCAGGGATGGGTCAAACTGATCACCCATCTGTTGAATCAGCATTCTTCTCTGCTGCTCCAGTGACTGTACCAACTGGGCACGGGTAATATCTTCGCCGTTAACGCTAGCAACGTTAGGATTATTCGGATTCGGCGCCAGTGTTTCCAGACCAGTAATCGCCATCATAAAGGCAATGATGCCGACAACAACAAATGTTACCCAGCTCTTTGCCTTATCCCTCATTGATTGGAGCATACTTACCTCAGGTTCCGGGCTCGCTTTAGCTTTATATACATAGGGACACGAACCTGATGTTCGAGCCTTGTGACGATGACATCGCATACCTCTCTGCAAACGCTTGAGAAGCATCATCAGATGCTGCTGGCATGACCGGCATTTCTGACGCGCATAATAGCGGTCCAGAATCTCATGCATCACCAACAAAAAAAGCGCATCT
>NZ_JAHHPQ010000436.1:0-3259 GCF_024606245.1 Endozoicomonas sp. SESOKO2 | reverse complement strand
CTCAATTTCTTGCAATCCTCGCTACGGACGCTTAAGTCCGACAGGCTGCTAGACCAGAATATCGGCGACTCACTGATTACCACTTATAGCCGAATGTCGCCAAATGAAAGTCAATGGATTCATTCATGCTGTGCAGACCGGCGTTAGAGTAATGAAACCAGCCATAGCTGAGTTCAAATTGCTGCTTGGAACCAAATTCAATACCTGCCATGACCCGGATCTCGAATTGCGAGTGACCGCCCATATTGATGGGTGATTTCTTCTCTTTCTCCAGGTCCTGTTCAGACAGGTAGGCAGCTCCCACCCCAAGATCTATAAACGGACGGACACTGGCCTTGGGCAGAAATGCCATTCTTAATACCGGTGAAAAACTGATAGCTGTGACTTTGTCTTTGCCATCAGGGCTAGGGTTGTCGCTGGCTGTGAGATTACTTTTCCATGAACTGGCAGCCAGTTCAAAATAGCTGCTGAGCACCATGTTATCAGACTGATAAAAGCCCTTCTTCCAGTCCCAGGTGATGCCCAGACGCAGATTGGTGAAATCTGCTGAACGACTCGAAACAAGATCAAGGTACTGGCCGTAGCTAACGTTGATACTATCTGGAACAAAATCTTCTGCGTGAGCACTCTGTGTCTGGATCAGCAGCGTAGCTGATAAGCAGAGGCTGGCAATAGCTCTCTTCATCATACTTCCCCCGAAAAATATCATCCTTGTGGTTTCCACGCATTAGCTATCGGCCGGCGAGATTGAAACTTTATGGAAAATTTTTGATGGCTTATTGCGGGGGGGCTGAGATGAGAGAGTAGGGCTAAAATCCTCTGCGCATTGGTTACGCAGACTTGTCTGTAGTAACTTGTTTGTTGTAAAGAGTAGCTCTTCCAAAACTGTTCTCAACTTGCTTGGCATTTCAAGTGACTAACAGGAACCTCCTACCGATATTAGGTAGAAGAGGACGTCAGGCAGAGGTGTATACAAACAGTAGGAGAGCCATTAAATTAACATGGCTGCACGGGTCGGGTGGGCAGTGCAGACCTATGCAGCGCCGCTGTATGAGGATCGCAGGGATTCGGCTTGTTCAGGAATCAGGCAGGGGTCTTGCTCTGATGGTCGAAATGTTGAAGTGGGTTTAAGACGTTTTTCGTAAAAGCTCAGACTGTTATTACAGGTGAGCGTTAAGTATTTGAAAAAGCTACCATTGATTTGGGTTTTCTGAAAAAGGCAGGAATGAAGTTGTTTGAATAGATGACGGTCAACAGGCTCGGGATTTTTCCAGAATGACTCCAGTGATCCCTGATGGGTAATACCCTCGATATCATATAAGGCTCGCCCCATGACCTTGGTAGGCAGATGATGCAGAAGGGCAGAGATTCCAACTGAACTGTTAACGGTCACTACGCCACAGGTATGTCGATATAAATCGGGTAATGGGATGTCGTGGCAGTAGAGCACTCTGTCCTGAATGCCCAGATTGGTTGCCAAGTCTTCAATAAACTGTCCATATTCTGTGTAGCCCCGATCCATTGGGTGGTGTTTAAAGCACAGAACCTTATTTGAATCTGCATGCTTCCAGAAAGAGACCATGACTTCCTGAATAAAAGCTTTGACCGACTCATAAGGTGAGTGGAAAATCATTTGGGAGTCGTCGTGGACTTGCAACGGGACCAGATAGAATCTCTGATCAAACTCATTGTCCAGACGAAATTGCATTTGCCTGTCGTAACTTTTAAAAAGCCACTTTCTGACAAAACCTCTCAACCAGTAAAAGCCTTCTTTGACCGGATGAGTCGCCCTGTGATGCCTGTACTGAGAAAATTCACCCTTTGAGAAAAAACTGGCCCAATAATAAAGAGCAGCGTAGCCAGTCCTTTGCCTCATGGTACCGCCGATTGTCTGGATGGATTTAGCAGAGCATAGCATTGCTTTTTCCAGGCTCTCATGGCTGAGATCCATCTGACTCAATGCGTTAACACCTCCCGACTCCAGTGTGATGGTATCAGGTCTTAGGTAACCTTCTTCGAAGACACAAAATTGGACCCCCAACGCATCACAGACGGGTTTTGCAGTTCTGTGATAATAACGGCAATCGCCAAGGAGAAAGACGGCTTCAATACGATGTTCAGTGAGGTACCGTTCAAGAAAATCAGCCCAATCAGCGGGCTTGCCATTGTAATGGGTCTGAACATTAGCCCATGAAAAAAGCCGGTCACCGCCATTAAAGTTGATTTTGTGGGTGGTGTAACCCGCTCTGGAAAAGGTACGTGCCAACCGCTTGAAAAACGGTCCAAGTGGGCCCTGAAGAAAAAGTACGGCAGATTCAGTCATATGCTAACCCCGGCCCTTTTGTATGACCCGAGTCGTTTATAAACGGTTGTGTATTGTGCAGATCCTAGCATAAGGCAGTCTAAAAATATAATACAATGTGATTAAATCGCTGTTGAAGCGAGCTGGCTTGGAGGTTTAATATGATTGCCTCAAACAATACTACGTTCTGATTTGGAAAGACTATACGTATAGGACGTTTTGGTGATTAAACTCACCTCAACCGTTGATCCTCAGATGGCTAAACAAGCTGAAGTTTATGCAGTCGTTCAACAAAAGAGCCTTTCCAGATGAGTAGAAAATTTTCTGAAATCACCGCCAACGTCGGAAGAGGGCGAAGAGGTGAAATTGCAAGCTGTAGTTGTCACTGAATATTCTTCATCGTTTCTTCAGCAAAGAGCTTGATCTCTTGCACATGCTTCACAATAACGGCTTTGAGAATATCAATATTTAGTTTCTGGTACTCATGAAAAGCAATATTCCTGAATCCGATCATCTTCATCATGCTATCTGCCAGTTTGACAGACACATAACCATGATCTGACAATAGGGAAAACGAGTCCCGACTTCCCTGAGGGATACCCAGCTGCTTCAAGCGAATTACCCGGTTTGCCAGGTCTGTTGCGGCCTGTGATGCCCGCTGGATATTTAAAATAATGGAGTCCTGACGGGTGAAATTCGTCGTCAGTTCATCTTCGTGTCCGACGTACTCTTCTTCGATACGGCCGAGGCAGCGCTGAATAATGCTGTATTTATTCAGAATCACATCATCCATTTTTAAGCCTGCTCAATAAATCATTAATAATCTCGCGGCGTTCTTCCTGAAGCTGCTGATATTTAGAAACAACATGGGTTTCGAACAGGTCATGCCATTTCATCTATCCTGACTAGCAGCCTGTCGGACTTAAGCGTCCGTAGCGAGGATTGCAAGAAATTGAG
>NZ_JAHHPQ010000435.1:0-1096 GCF_024606245.1 Endozoicomonas sp. SESOKO2 | reverse complement strand
GTTGTCGGTGCTGATGCCGATGTAGGCTTTACGCAGGGCCACGTCACCGATGGTGCGGTCAATCCGGGAGATGTCCTGAAAGAGGTTATTCACATTTCCGTCGATCACCACAGTGCCAGTGGCCCGGCCACCGCCGTCCTCCTCGTCACTGAGACGCTGGCTTTCAAAGAGTTTCACGTCTTCGTTGTTGATGGGCATAGAAATTCCTTTTCTTAAGACGAAAAAAAACCACCCGCAAGAGTGGTTTTTATGTTGGAGAAGGGTTAGGTAAGAATTCAATTACCAGTACGGAGAGCCTTCCAAGTCAACTCCGTCCTCTTTTATATACGTCGACATACTCTGCGTGATGACTTCATTTTCAAGCAAAAATGCTATCACTTCTTCTGAGTTTTTGTTGGATAAAGATTCCAGAGACAGCTCCTCATCTTTCATCCGACGAACAATTGTGTCGTATCAATTCATATCCTCGAGAGCCCTGCTTTCCCTTGACTCCCAACCAGGATACAACCTTGCTTCTACTAAAGCAGCGTTCATTTCTTCCAGATCTCTTTCCTGCAACGATTTATCTGAAACTGATGCTGCATTGGGCTCCAATTTACTTTTTTTGGACTCTGGAGCTTCTTGCGTGGTTTCTTCTGGTTTTCTTTTGCAGGCTTTTTCAACTTTTCGAGATTCCCAGGAAGCATCATCTTCAGGCGATTCAGACTTCTCAGGTTCAGAAAATGTAACCGACTTTCCCTCTGTTTTCCTTATATCCATCAGCTGACTTCCTTGTTCTGCTAGTCCTGATAGTATAGTTGTCGAGATAACCATTTCATGTGCCTTGAACTACCAATAATCGAAGAGTGAGCTGATAAAAATGATGGTCATCAGGATATGCAGAAGGTAGAACCTGCCTTGCTTCAATTGGGCTACCGTTAGTTCGGTCAAAAATGACAGTAAATTGACGCCCATCAGGAAGTTTCAGAAGCATGCTTTTATTGGCTAATTCACTGAGAGACTGCAGTTCAACGACTGTTGAACGATCTACCCAACCGGCGTCCACCCCCCCCGATAACTCTATGAGTCTACCCGATTGTTTTGACTGCTCCTGAAC
>NZ_JAHHPQ010000434.1:0-1244 GCF_024606245.1 Endozoicomonas sp. SESOKO2 | reverse complement strand
TTATATCAACATCAATATAACCAAGCCCCCTTTGTATAGTCGTCATATGAACAAGTTGGTTATAAAAATGCACAAATTGATTAAGCCTGTCTTTTTTTTCCGAATCATTTTTGCTTTTATAGCTTGACTCTTCAGTACAACCTTCTTCTATTTTTTTATTATATCGATCAATGATCCAATTTAACCGCTTCACTGCAAATAGCTTTGTGTCTGGATTATAATCAGCAAATGTTTTATACCATTTGGCTTCATCGTTCTGCAGGATACGATCATTATTTCCAAATGCCCTCAGCAAAAAAGGGTTTCGCTGGATCTCAGACTCCAAAGCCAGAAGCACACTAGTATCACCCTGAGTGGCACTCAAGACATCGACGTGTTTATGCCCGGAGCTATAATCAATCAACCCGTCTTTGCGCATTGAATCAGTCACTTCAATGACCTTTTCAAAAGATAATTCCGCGAGTTGATCATCAGCATGATAAGGCGTGCAGATTATTTCAAACCACTTCCGAGTATCATAAAAAGGAAACAGGGTAAAGTTACTGTCAAATCCACAGCGTGAATCAAATTTTTTAGCGGTAACGTGGTTAGTTAACTCTTTTTCTGCGAATCGAGATGAAAAAATGCTAACAAGCTTCCCCTCTGAATCAGAAATTACATTTTTTACATCATATTCAAGCTCTTCTCCAAATTTAGGGTTTAATTTGTTTTCCGATTTTGCTTCATTCTCAGTGGATAAAGGGCAACCATCAAAAAGAGTGTCGACAATACCATCACAACGCCGAAAAAAAATAACATCCATAACATGTCGATTAAAAAACTCTCTCATATCAATTTTGTTGATACGCAAAGCAATGGTTAACAAATTACTCGGGTAAAATAATAAACTACCACTATCGATAATTTTTTGCCTGAATTTCACGGCAAAATTAAATATGATAACCAGCTCAGAAAAAAGGCCTCCTGAAGGAAGAAGGGTTTGAAAAAATGGAAATATATCCTTCAGCAATTTCTCGTAGGTGAATTCATTTTTATTCATTAAAAAAAATCTAACATTTGGGATTACATCATTTGGTACGTTCTCTCTTTTGTTGAGATAATCCACCAGAATGTCCCCCAGATTATAAAATAATCGACTCCTGTTTCTTTTAGGTTCCGCTGCCGCTCGTTCGGTAAAAATAGCATTCAGGAAAGACTGTATCTCTTCGACTCGTTTCTGGCTGATGATCTTACCGGCCACATAT
>NZ_JAHHPQ010000433.1:0-38564 GCF_024606245.1 Endozoicomonas sp. SESOKO2 | reverse complement strand
TTCCTGTTGAGCTTGCTGCTCCCTTTGCTTCTGGACTTTCTCTTGCTGCTGAAGCTGATACTGCCGCTGCTTCTCAGCCCGGATCGATTGATTGAGCGAGAGCGCCTTTTGCAGGTTGCTCACCGCCTGAGAGTCACCGTCCTGTTTGGCGATGGCCAGCTCTAGTTCGAGCTCTTTCTTCCGAGCTTCATAGCGGCGTTGCTCGATGTCGTCCTGCTTACCCTGGAGTTGGTCAAGTTCATCCTGAAGGCTGTTCAGTGTGCCCTGGGTGCTGTCTGACAGCCGTTGCATACTGTCGTTGGCTTGTTCGATGGCTTGATTCAAACGATCCAGGTCTTGCTGGTCGAGCAGGTTCAGTTTGTCAGCCAGGTTCTGCCCGTTGCTGGCCATCTGTTGGGCGGAAACAGAGCCGTTTTCATAGCTCTGCACCAGGTCTTCCAGGGCGATCTTCTGCTCATAAAATTCAGCTCTTACTGAAGCGGCATTGGTCGCTGTATCCTTCATCCAGTGTCCGATGCCGGTGGTATCCAGTCCGACATTGGCAGTGGCCAGAGCCTGGACTTCCTCTTTGGTTTTAGCCAGTGTCGCTTTCAGCTGTCCCAGCTCACCCTTCGTGTCAGTGGTATCGATCTGAGTAGCCCCTTGCATGGTGAGAAATGTGTCTTCTGCCTGGGCGCTGAGACCATAGAGCTCGGAGGTGATGTTGTTGTAAAAACCCACTAAACCATTGAGTGTGCCGGATGCACGTTCTGCCCCCTGCGCTTGTTTATCTCCGGCCTCATCCACGGCATTGCCCAATGACCGGGCTGCATCGGCAGCTGAGTGGGCACTGTCTTCCAGCGCGGCCAGTTTCTCTCTGCTGGCTGCCAATGCTTCGTTGTATTGCTCTTGGGTCAGGGTACCGTCAGCGAAGGCTTGAGACAGTTTCACGGCCAGATCGGCCAGCTCTGTGCGGGTTTCTGCGGCGTTGATCTGCTTCAGGGCATCGGCGGCATCGGTAAAGGCTTTCTTGGCGGTCTGGCCGGATTTAACGTAGACCGAGTTGAGTTTGACGACATCTTGTTCGACGGACGCTGTCGTTTTCTGGCTTTCATTACGGATAGCTTGCTGGGTACTTTGGCTGGATTGAATAATCACTTCACCCAGTGACTGCCAGTTGTTGTTAATGTCCTGCACATCTTCTTTTACGGCTTCCCTGAAACCCGCCGACACTGCTTTCAGTGATTCACCAAAGGACTGGAGTTTTTGGGCCGACTCTGTCGCGCCTAATGCATTCAACAGACTGCCCATCCCTCGGGAAACGGATGAGATCACTTCGCTGAACACCAGACCAAAAGACTTAACAGCCAGGGTAAAACCATTAAACAACAACTGGACAGCATTACCCGTCAGAGTGAATGTCTTTTTGAGACTAGCCAAAGTAGAAGCAATACGCTGGCTGGCAGACTGAATGCTGGCTACCACTCCTTCAAACGTCAGGCCAGTAAAGTTAGCCTTGATCGCCTCCCCCATCTGCACAAACGCATCACTGATAGACTGAGCCAGTCGAGACAGACGACCATCTTCTGACATAATACTGATCTGGTCCGAAAGGCTTTTGAGCTGATCCTTGGCATAAGACAATGCGCCACTCTGGGCCACTTCATCCAGAAAGTTCTGCCAGCTGTCTTTCAGGTTGCTGACATACCCTGACAGCAGGGACATATTCTCAGCGGCAGCCCCGGTAGAGCTTTTGCCAATTTCCTCGATCAGCAGGGCAATGGTATCCCGACCCAGTTTGCCTGCGGTGGACAGCTTCTGCAGTTCCTGAACATTTTTACCGGTGGCTTTTTCCAGTAACTCCCAAACCGGTACGCCCCGCTCGACCAGTTGCAGGATCTCTTCCCCCTGCAACTTCTGCTTGGCCCAGGCCTGCCCAACCGCCAGGGAAATCCCATTCAGGCGCTCCATGCCACCGCCCAGTTTGGAAGCCTGATCCACCATGGCCTGCATACTGCCTTCCATGGGATCAAGACCGAACGCCTTCAGTCGTACAAACGCCTCCGCCACCTGCTCCAGCTGATAAGGGGTTTCACGGGTAAACTGCTTGATCCACTGAATGGCCCGCTCACCCTCAGCCACCGAGCCCATCACGGCATTGAGCTGTACCCGCAAGCGCTCAAACTGATCACCCGCGGCAAGCAGTCCCTGAATGGCCCGTTTGATGGTATATAAGCCAACACTGGCCGCCACCAGAGCGCCCAACCGTTGCGACAAACGCCCCATACTGCCAGATGCCCGATCTGCATCTCGGGCTAACTGCCTGAAGCCGGAACGTTTGAAGGAGTGAGCGGAACTCTTGGCTTTGGCATCCACTTTCTGCAAAGCAGAAGCCGTCTCTTTCAGCTCCTTTTGCAGACGCTGCTGCTGAACAGACAGGTTTCGATTGGAAAGACCTGCCTGCTCCAGACTGCTGCGTAACCCGGCCAGTTTCTGGCGCTGAGCCTGATAAGCCCGACTTGCCGACACCACGGATTTACGAGCGGACTCCAGGGAACGCTGAAGGGATCGGGAAGGTTTCTCAGCCTGTTGAAACTCCCGAGCCAGTTGTTCAACCCTGGCTTCTGCGTCTCTGTATGCTTTGCCTGCATCTCGAACGGCTGCTGTCTGTTTTTGGAAAGACGACAGAAGACGATCTTGCTTCTGCAAATCAGACAGTTTTTGTTTGAGGGTTTGGGCTTCTTTGCGGAGGGACTCGAGGGAGGTTGCTGACTGGTAGACGGTTTTGGATAGGGAGTCTTTGGCTTTTAGTACCAGCCGAAGGGCGGATTCCTTGATGGAAGACATAGTCCACTCCCTGGGTCAAACGCAATAAAGTTAACAGTTAGAATAAAAAATGGTCTAATATAAGACCTGTTTTTAGAATCAAATAAGGAGCATTTATAATGAGACAGGTATTAGCAGATTGCTCGGCCAGTATTTCAGAGCTCAAGAAAAACCCGACAGCACTGCTGGCCCAGTCAGAAGGTTCACCTATAGCAATCCTTAATCACAATAAGCCGACGGCTTATCTGATTCCGGCAGAGACCTACGAATGGTTAATGGATGCCCTGGATGACCAGGAGTTATCCAGACTGGTTGAGGAACGTCGTAAAGACCTGGATCAGGCTGTGGAAGTGAACCTGGATGACTTATAAGCTCAAGTTCCTTCCGGCAGCTACGAAAGAGTGGAACAAGCTGGCCTCTCCATTGCGTAACCAGTTTAAGAAAAAACTGGCAGAGCGTCTGGAGAACCCCCATGTTCCCTCGGCCAAACTGAAAGGCTACGACAACGTATACAAAATCAAACTACGGACAGCTGGATATCGCTTGGCATATGAAGTTATTGATAAGGAGATTGTTGTCTATGTATTAGCCATCGGCAAGCGAGACAAGGACGCTGTCTATAAGACCTTAAGAAAACGACGCCCATAAGCATCCTCCCTTACCCAGCCAGATCCAACTGCATAAACGCACTCAGCCCATTGCCTGAAATCGACGAATCCGCCAGCACATCCACTTGCAAGGGAATGCTGGCGAAGTCATCCGAGATAAAGCCCAGATTTTGCACCGGCGAGAACTTCACCCGATGCACCCGGATATTGAAGGGCAAGCCTTCCTGAGCATCATTCAGCCCTTCCATAAACAAGGTAAACTCCCGCCCGGACTCTACGAGGGCTTGAACCATATTAGCCTTAAGTGGGGTGTAACTGACCTTGATGCCCTGGTCATCAATACCTCCACCTTCAATGACCTGAATGCCAGACTTCATCAGTTGGTAGTCGTCTCCTTCTACCAATATGGTATCCAGACTGTCTTTTACCGTAATGGTCTGATCCAAATCAGGTAAATTCCCGAAAGGAATTAATTCACCTGCCACACCATAGGTTTCTTGCGCTTCATCGGTCACCGGGGTGATCGCAGCCTCTGTGACACTGCCTCGAAGTGCCAGGGAGATAATATTGGCAGTGAAATCATGGGCTACCAGGTTGGCAGTAATACCCGACACCCGACTGATAACATTGCGATTGCCACCACCGCCCAGATAGTTTTTCAACTCTTTACGATCTTCTTCAAAGCTGAAGTTAAACTCACTGACATTGCCGATGGGCAAGAGTGGTGCGGATTTGTCGTAGGGTTGAATATGGATACTGCCTGCGCCGATAAAGCTGCGGTCGATAGTAGACATAGAATTCTCCTTCCTTGAAGAGGATTTAAAAGACGGTTTCGAGGGTTAGGGTGATATCTGCAAAGGACAATTGTCCCTGACTGGGAGCAATATCAAACTGGGTTTCAGAGAAGGTCAGCTTGCGGCAATGTTCTGACAGGGCTTTATCATTGCTCAGGGCTTGGCGAATCGTTCTGGAGAGCTCCAGCAAGGCATAAGTTGCCCGGTCATTGGTCGGCACCACAGCACTAAGATTAAACAGCCACTGATCTTTACGACGGCTGCCCTGTTGTTGTAACTCACTGATTGATTCCAGTTGCACCAGTACGGCTGGCGGCTTCAGACCCTGTTCAATGCCGGTGGCAGCATAGCCCAACAATACCTGATTACACACTGTCTCCAGAACACCTACCAAAAGGCTAACCAGTTGTTGTTCTGGGTTAAGCATGACCGGCTCCGTTGATGATGAAATTCAGTTCCTGTTGCACCAGGGTGGTAAACCGCTCCAGTAAAACGGGCTCAAGCTTTTCCAGCACCTGAATGGCACTGTTTAGGATCGGTAGAGTCTTCTTTTCCAGGGGCAAGCCCATCCACATCATGCGACCGGATTTTTTGGAGCGCTGGTATTTATGGTGCCAGTTGGCTTTTCGCTTGAAGACCATGGGGTGGGTAGCGTTGACCGGTTGCATTAAGAAAGCTCCTTCCCAGAAATGCTTGCCGGTTCTGACGCCTTGTTTGGTCTGTCTGGGTTTGCCCAGATAATGAGCCGGTATATCCCAGGCACCGATCCAGATCACCAGACTATAGCCTTCACTCCCCCGCTCACCCGGTTGCAGGAGATTAACCTTGACCCGGCCCAGCTCTTTCAGCTTCTTTTGAGTAATGCCTTGCTCTCGAGCTAATGCTCTCAGGGTTCGTCGTTCAGCAAACCGGGATAACTTCCTCAATGATCTTCGAATGGCGAGCTGGAGAGTTTCCGGAGTATTCTTGAAGTAATGGATCAACTCGTCAATGCTGTCATCCAGCTCAAGCTCCAGCTTCATGGAGTGACCACCAGTTCATCTGACCATCGCCTTTCAGTTTCCGGTCAATGGTCCATTGTTGTGCTGCAGAGATCACCTCATCACCTCGGCTCACCTTTACATCATTAGGCAAGGCCAATGTAGTGACCTCTTGCAGAACTTGTTCATAAGGACCGGTAGGCACCAGCTCCCGAGTCAGAATGCCCGTCACTTCCAGCCTGCTGTCATCTGACTTTTTCAGTATGATAACCTCCCCAAAGGTGGCCAGCACCTGCCGATTCAGATCACTTAGCTCATCTTGCATTTGATCACGGCTCTTGGTTTAAGACAGATGGGCAGCGGGTTGGACTGGGTGTGGACCTGTACGCCCTTATCGAAGTCGAGAATCTTCTGCTTTGCATATCGTGGCAGACCAATGGTATTCACAGTTTCGATAAAGTCCGCTGGGGCGAACCAGGTGCGGAAGATGCCGGTGCCTTCCGGGATCACATACGCTTCATCCGGTTTAATGAAAGGAATATCGCCTACCTGCCCGCGATACTCTTCCCAATCGATATCACCGAACCGGAATCCGGTCTTGGGATCATTGCGCAGTAAAGCGCTGTCCTGATAGCGATGGTAAGCATCTTTGACGTAGTCGTGTCCGACCAGAGCATCATAAAAATCCGCACCACAGAAGGCCCTTAATCCAGTGTAGGGCTGAGCGCCCAGAGCCGTGTCTACCTTCCTGCGCAGAGCGACGCACTCCAGCCGGATATCCGTTTCAGCCACACTGAATTTAAAGGTGTGAGTTTGCTGAGTGACACCGAATTCCTGAAACAGGTCGTAGATCACACTGGAGCCATCGGCATCGAGAATCTGTCCCTTGATGGCTCCCAGTCGCAAGTGCTCCAGGGTCACTTCATGATTGGCATTCATGGACGACAGTCGATCATTAACCACCGTTTTCACCCCTTCCAAAGCGCTCTCGGAGCCAAAGGCTCGTACATTGCGCACCTCATCAGCAATGATGGTGGAGTCATAGGGAATATGAGGGATCACAAAACTGCGTACCTTCCGCTTGCCTCCGCGAGCCTGGGCAGCCGGAGCACCCCGCTCGGAAGTGGGCAGCAGGATCAATTCACCGTTCCTTGACTCTACAATCGCCGTGGTGGTGTTAATGCCACTTTCAGTAAACAGTCCCAGTTCACCGATACGCCCTGGCTTATAGGGCATATCGTTCAGAGTGGCAGTCAGACTGGTCAGACTGAAGGCATCGTTGTTAAAAATATCCAGCAAGTTCATCCCTGTTCTCCTGTCCTGAGAATGATATCCAGTGACGACAGCTCCTCGACCGCCGTCGTTTTTTCTTCGTCAGTGATGCCTTCCGGCCAGACCAGTAACTCCTGATCCACTTCTGCCAGTCGGGCAATGATGACGCCCTCGCCGCCTGTGGCATCGGTAATGACATGGTCCCACAGCACTCCAGCGGCCATTTGCAAGCCTGTGTCAGCGGCCGGATCAATAGGGCCATAAACACCTGTGGAGGTATTCTTGCCAAGAATGGTGCCGGGCAGTAGCGCCAGATCTGGAGCCAGTTCGATCAGCTCCCGGCTGATACTGTTGTTTCCTTCGGACACAATGAATTCGCCAGCATGCACCGGCTCTGTCATCACAGGCATGGTTTAGTTCCTTTGAGTGAGAAAGGGAAAATTAAGAAAGGGTGAGTGGTTTCAAGCAGCCGATTGACCGTTTCGCTTGCGGTAAACGGCCTGGGTATCCACCAGTGGCTGAATTTTTTTATCCTGCTGATCGGGCGTCAGCTGGTTATTGATGCTGTCGTCATCCTGCAAGAGCAGATCAAACAGTTCAGTGCGTACCTGGGCTTCGGTCTTACCAGACTGAATATATTTTCCGGCTCGATCTTCACAGTGCGCTGCTGCACACAGGGATTTGATTGTTTCACATTCAGCTAGGCGAGCTTTGACGTCTTCGATCCCCTGTTGCTGGCGGACAAAAGCTTCTGCCATTTCCGGGTAACCGGCCTGATTACACAGGGTCATTACTGCCAGGGCATGAGCCCCTTTATCCCCATTTTCAGATTCAGAGTTTGCGGGCTGAGGTGGATGCATAAAGCTGGAAAGGTCGAAATGAGCTGCCATTTTCACCGGTGCTTCCACTTCATCAATCAGGCCATGGCCCTGGGCTTCAGTGGCGGTGAACCAGGTCTCCTCATCCATTAGTTTCAGCATGGCTTTCAGATCCAGTTCACAGCGATTGCAGTAGGTCTGGGCAATGACCTCCGTGGTTTTGTCCAACATATCCGCCATTTTGCGCAACTCACCGGCGTCGCCTCCGACCCAGCCGAAAGGATTGTGAATCATTAGCAAGGCATTTTCAGCCATATGTATGGTGTCGCCTGCCATAGCAATGACACTGGCGATACTGGCTGCCAGCCCTTCAATCCGAACATGGATGTTAGCCTTGTGGTAGCGCAGGGCATTGTAAATGGCGACTCCGTCAAACACTGAGCCACCGGGGCTGTTGATCCGAACGGTAATGTCATCCGTGTCCAGATCTTTCAGGCTGCTGACCAGTTGCCGGGCAGATAAGCCTGCCCAATCGCCAATTACATCGTAAATCAGCAGCTCCGCTGGTTGGCCTGACTGATTTTTCAAGGTGGTCGCTCCGGACTCCTGTCCTCCCGCGACACTCCTAAGTCCCTTTAGTTCGAACCAGGCCCGGTTCTTATTGAGCGGCTTTTTGTTCATCGTTATCGGGTTCCTCTTCCATGATGGTGTTGTTTATTTCCTGAGTTCTGGCATCACTGTCGTATTGCAGCTCCAGCTCATCGGCTCGCTGGTTATCTGCTGCAATCTCATCGTCAATCTGTTCGCTGTCATAGCCTTGTTCAGACACCACTTCCGAGCGAGATTTAAAACCGCTGCGGACTGCCAGATTCTGGGACTGAACATCCTGAACCGGATGAATATAAGCCCAGCCCTGGGGAATCCATTTCACCTTGCGATAGTGAGCGGGGTTTCGATGAAAGTCCGGGGCTGAGATAGCCCCACTGAGCACGGCCAGTTCCAGCCATCGTTTCCAGACCGGGCGACAAAGTTGGAATACCATCAAATTATGCTGGATCTGTTGAATACGACGGCGGAACTCATTAAGCACCACCCGTAAAGCCCGGTCACTGACGCCTTTCATATCGCCGGACAGAATCTCATAAGGCAGACCAATACCCGCCGACACCGCCATCAGCTGTTGGCGGATAAAGTCCGGGTAGTTACTGGCCGCTCCAGGTGGTGTGTTAAACGTTATTTCTTCACCCGGTGATAGCTCCTGCATAGTGCCCGGCTCCATTGCTACCATAGGTACACCTTGCAAGTCATAGACAATGGGCCGACCGGTTAAAGGATCGACCTTTTCCGTTTCCGGAGCCGGTTTGGTGATAAAGCCGGTGAACAGGTTGGCGATTTCCTGCCGAAGTAGCGTGGCATCATCGAATTTGTCCAGGTGATACATTCGAAGCAGTACCTGGCTCAATAAAGGTTGACCACGCAGCTGACCTGGCCGCAGCGGTTCATAAAGATGCAACACCTGATCGGCAGGCACCCGTCGCAAGTCGGCAGTATCCAGTGTGGTGTAATCCGAAGGATGCTGCTTGTGCATCCAGTAAGCCACCCGGTGCCCGATGGCATTAAACTCAATGCCTGCACGGATCTTATGACCCTTTTTCAGGTCATCGTTATAGTCCCAGGGGACAAACTCCGCTTCCAGCATTTGCAGCTGCAGCGGCACGCTCAAACCATCGCCGGGTTTGCGGGGACGGAAGCGAACAAAACACTCTCCAGCTTCAAGCACTGATCGCATGGCCAGAGCCTGCTGGCCATAAAAATCGAGCTGACCATCAGCATCGGATTCATCGGTCCAGTCCAGAAACAGGGCTTGTAGTTCCTTGCGAAACTCATCATCCCGGGCTTCTGACTTGGGCTTGATGCCGGTGCCGACAATATTGGCGACCAGCTTTTCCAGCCCAGACGCTGCCCAGGGATCATTACGAATCGCTGCCCGGGAACGGTTGATCAGGGTTCCAAGATTTCCGGTCAGTGAATTATTGGGGCCGGTAGAAGGCGCAATCCAACTCTGGCTTCTTCGCCCCTGACCTGCCGAGGTATAAGCCAGGTTTTTCAGTTCGGGCAGTAGCCAGCCTGCAATACGTTGTTTCAAGCCCATTCAATCATTCCCGAAAGCTGTGCTAATGTAAAAATCACTATGAAAAAGAAAACAGACACCGACTGGAAACGCTTGGAAGCAATGTCAGATGAAGACATTGACACCTCTGATATCCCTGAGCTGGGCGATTATTTCTTTGATCACGCTGAACAACATTCCTTCCATGATGAACCGCTGACTTGGAGGCAAAGGTTCTGCCTTTCACTTCGCCTATGGTTTATGTGGCTACCAGCTCTCATTGTATTTTTAGGAACCTGCTACTTTTTGTGGGCCGAATCCACATTATGGTTAACAGACCCCATACTGGCTTTTGCTTGTGCAGCCTTCATAGCTCTTTTTGCCACCGTCATTTGGTTTTGTATCCTTTTCGGCTTGGGAAATTAAATACCCTTTGACGAATAGACCCCATATTGCCGGGGTCGCTTCTGTTGCTTGATCAATTCCCGTTCGATAGCCTGCAGTCGTCTTTCCATTTCAGAGAAGCTGGCGTATTCCACCTTGCGACCTTCAAATTCCACTGTGCGGGTCTCTCTCAGTAACACGGCTCGTTTCAAAGCCTTATATTCAGCTTCTGTAATCATGCGTTATCCATTCAGGTAGCTGCTGCGAGAAAATCGTCGGGATCGGGCTCGAGTCAGAGTCTCTGGTTCAGAGGCTTCTAATATGATTTCTGGTTCCGGACGTTGAGCGGCCAACTGCTCCAGATTCAATCCACGGTGTTGCTGTAAAATCCGCACAGCGGTCAGGGCATAGACCCGACAGTCCAAAGTTTCATTGCGCTTCTTGCGGGCATCCCATTCAAAGTAAGCGACCCCGTGTTTGTATTTGCGCAGCTTTATCACTTTCACTGAAAGTTAGGGATGCCCTCTGAATTAAGCGCGGGCTATTAGAGTTATCGTCAAATCTGGCGTTTGGGCCGTAATCAATGTAGCTCTTTTCCCGCTGTATCGTGTGTTATGAGTTAATTCATCGCTGACTATGGTATGGTCTTGGTTGGTGACTCACAATGTCTCTCTCTTTGATTGTGAAAGTGCAGAGTTCTCTATAAAGAAGTCCAGCAGTAGCCCCAGCTACACAACATGAAAATCCTGCAGTTGCTGACCCTCCAGTAGCCATTATGCAAAAACCCATGGCATTGCCAGCTGCGAAACCTGTCTCGACAGGGTCAATAGGTGTTACATATAGCGTTCGATCACCAGTAGGTTGTTGTTGCACTGGTTGTTGTCTTATATTCATTTTGTCCTCCAATAAGTATCTTGTTATCACAATGATAGAAGTTCAGAATCTCCCCAAAATATTTTAAAAATATATGCTATTAAGAGGGAGTTCGAATAGGCCATGAAAATGTACCGCTCTTTTCGGGTCATATATAACACTCAAGCCTTTTTTAAATCCTAAATTTTGAGCGAAGAAGAGTGTATGTATAACTACAAAGGTCGATAATTTTTAGCCTCTTAATAAATCAGACTACTTAATTGTAATAAAGTTCAAACAAAATACAGGCGAATAGACATTATGACTTCCGCTGAAAGATAAGGCAGGCCTCTGAATGAAGCGTGAGCTACCAGAGTTATCGCCAAATCTGGTGTTTGATTCATAATCAGTCGATCTCATGATTAGCATCATTCACTGCGCGAGTTCCATCTATAAAACGAATGCTTTGAGCGACATTGGCCAGATTTTTAAAACCTCTCAGCCTGCACCACCGTTTCTCAGCGCTCTGACTCAGTTTGAAAACCATTAACAGAATGCTATCAAGACTTATCTTTAGCCTTAGCCTGCTTAAAGTAAACTTCATCAAAACAGCCCTCCACCTGTCAGTGACAATAACCTGCTTCGGGCTCCAGAGTTCGGTAACGCTGGTAGATCAGCTCTTTTGATCAATTCCCACTCAATGGCCTGCAGTCGTCCTTCCATTTCTGAGAAGCTGGCGTATTCCACCTTGCGACCTTCAAATTCCACTGTGCGGGTTTCTCTCAGTAAAACGGCTCGCTTCAAAGCCTGATATTCAGCTTCTGTAATCATGCGTTATCCATTCAGGTAGCTACTGCGAGAAAATCGTCGGGATCGGGCTTGAGTCAAAGCCTCTGATTCAGACGCTTCTACCCTGATTTCTGGCTCCGGACGTTGAGCAGCCAGTTGCTCCAGATTCAATCCACGGTGTTGCTGCAGAATACGCACCGCAGTCAGGGCATAAACCCGACAGTCCAGAGCTTCATTCCGCTTTTTGCGGGCATCCCATTCAAAGTAAGCGACCCCGTGTTTGTATTTGCGCACCTTTTCTTCTGCCGTAGCCTGCTTGAAGTAATCTTCATCAAAGCAGTCCTTCACCGGCCAGTGGCAGTAACCTGCGCCTGGCTCCAGAATTCGGTAACGCTGATAGATCAGTTCTTTGGCCGTGTCAGTAACCACCAGAGTCAGGTAGACACCTTTCTTGTTGCGAGTTTTCGGGAAGGTAGCGATGGGTTTGCCAGACTGGGATGCACCCTTGATCGGAATCAACCAGTCGGCCCCCTGCTTACGGGAAAAGGCATACACCTCATCGGTAAAGTGACCACCAGAGTCCATACAAATCTGGGCGAGGTTCATCAATACCCCATCCTGCCGCCGATAAGTCGTCCTCAGTTTATCCGCCAGAATCTTCCATATCTCCGGACGACTCAGATCACCAAAGAGCCGGACGTAATCAATGGACCAGCTCTCTTCACCGGCACCCCAGCCCACTACTTCATACTCGACCCGGTCATCCTGAACATCGATACCGCAGGTCAGCACTTCTACTGGCCAAGGTACTTCAGCAACATAGTGCTCACGACGCTGGTAAAGTAATTCGTAATCGACGGTTTCTCCGGCTTCCTGCCAAGTCTGGCCCAACACGGTATTGGTCCAGTCTTTCAAGAGAACCGGATCATCTTTAGCCGCCAGAAAATCCGCCACGGCATCTTTCCAGCTGTACCAGCCATTAGGACTGTACAGTGAATTCAGATGATAGCCCCGGATTTTGCCGTCACTCTCTGGATTCTGAGGCTCCCACTGCCCATTCTCCAGTAATCTGGGTTTGTCATGTTCCTGCATCCGATATTGACACTGGATGCATTCAAAACAAGCCGTCTCCGGGTTCTGGTTTTCAAACTTTATCTGCTGCCACTCAATGGGTTGCATGTGCCCACAATTCACACAAGGCACATGGTATTGTCGCTGGTCGCTGGCCTGATAGGCCGATTCAACCTTGCTGGCCCCGGCAATATTGGGTGTCGACACCATCAGAATTTTTCGATTACGGGAAAACGTCGCTGTCCGTTTAATGGCCAGATTAATAGGACTGCCTTCCCCATCCACATCATCTTCATAAGCATCTATTTCATCCAGAAAAAGAAAACGGGCAGGCATGGAGCGCAACCCTGTGGCGGAGTTGGCTCCGGTGATGATCAGTACACCGTTAGGAAACTCCTTCACCATTTGAGTATTGCCAGAATCCCGGGAACGAGGGTCTTTCACCCGCTCCCGCAAAATCGGCATCTCTTCAATCATCGGCGCTATGCGCTGCTTGGAGGTTCTCTTGGCCATATCCAACGTCGGCAGCACATACATCATGGGACCGGGCGTATGATGGATCACATAGCCCAGCCAATTATTGCCACATTCGGTGCCACCGACCTGTGCACCTTTCATAAAAACGACACGTTCCACATTCGAAGAGGGTGACAGACAATCCATAATTTCTTTGAGGTAAGGCGTCCGAGCGGTTCGCCAGCGTCCGGCTTCTTTGGCCGCTTTCATGGGCAGAATGCGATATTCATCGGCCCACTCTGAAACGGTCAGTCGTGTGTCAGGTTTCAGACCTGCAAAAAAACCATCCAGATAAGGTGAAGTCATGGGCCACTCAGCTCAGAAAGGATTGCTTCCAGTTCATCCATCAGCAGCTGTCGTACTTTACGAGGATCGGTTTCTGCCGCCAGGACATCCGCCTGTCGATCCGGGATGCCCAACAAAGCATCCCTCAGCATTCTTCCCGCCCGGTAAGCATCTTCTCGAACTTTGCTGGCTTCGGTGAGCTTTCCGGCCTTTTCCTCATACTCCATCTTCGCCATCTTGGCCCTGAAAGCTTCCCGCATGGTCCGAGCCGTAACGAAATCCACCGCCTGTCTTGAATCAGTGGGGGCCACTGGCAGGGTATCTCGGGAAACAGGTTTCCTAAGCACAGTCGAGGGCTCAGCCTGGGCCTGGATCGCCTTCAGGGCCTCATCCGGATTGACCTTGCCCTTGTGCAGACGAATCTTGCCGGACTTGACCAATTTGGCCACATATTGGCGGCTCCAGCCTTGACGTTTGGCGAATTCCGATTGCGAGATGAGTGTCATAGCGATCTGTATAACCTCCTCTGTCCCGCCGTGGCCGGATGCATCCTCCTGTTTCTACAACCTATTGATTATTAATAGTTTTTTCCTTGATAACCACCGGTTATGGAGCCTTACTGTACATAACGCAAACAAGCATCAAAAAGGAAACAGGCCATGAATAAGAAGACCGAACAAGCCCTGGAAACCATCGCCCAAAAGACCCTGCTAATGGACACCCTCAAAACCCGAAACACCTCGGAAGACTTCGAGGAAGTCGCCGTCTGGCAAGTCAGAAAGGCTTTGGAACAGGCTTATCAATTGGGCCTGAAACAAGGCCAAAAACAATAACCCCAAAAGGAGAAGCACCATGAAAACAACAAAACTCACTGCTACCCAAGAGACTGTTCTCAAGCAAGCCGCTGAGACAGGAACCCTTGACGCTTCCGAGCTCACCCTGAAAGGAGGTGCCCGGAAGAAAGTGCTGGACAGTCTGACCAGCAAAGGCTTTCTGATCCCCATGAAAAAGGCTGACACCTACGACATCAGCCCTCAGGGCAAGACGGCCATCGGCCTCCCGATAGACGACCAACCTGCCCGGAAAGGCAAGATCCGCACTGGCACCAAGCTCCATAAGGTGATTGAGCTGCTGAGCCGACCCGAGGGCGCTGAGATCGACGAAATCATGCGCGAGACCGGCTGGCAGCAGCACACCGTTCGCGGCACCTTGGCAGGAGCCTTGAAAAAACGACTGGGGCTGACCATTGAATCTGAGAAGCCTGAAGGCAAAGATCGCATTTACCGGATTACCGCCGGGCTGGAAGCGCTCTTTCAGGGTGAGACTTCATGAGCACCCGCTCCTGAATTGCAAGGCGGCTGGCTGACGGTCGCTATTGCTCCATTCATGAGCAGTTTATAAATCACAAAAAAAGAAAATCCCCGCACAAAGCGAGGCCTGAAGAGAACAACCGGGGTCGTTATAAAGTCCCTGGCATCCTGCTTTTTTTCTTAGGGCTTCCGTCGGTTCACATCACTGTGACACCGTATCACTTCATCCCTGGGATAATGATTCACTCAACTAAAGGTCTTAGCCTGATTGTTGATGGCTCCATTTTAAGCACTATGCCATTTCCTCCAACCCGCTGAGATACTGAAAACAATGCCAATCTCCCGTATACGGACATAAAAAATATTGCTCGGAGCAAAATGACAAGTGCTGATTATCAGTAGTGAGCGGTTTTTATTATTATTTTGGCTGTGTTTATTCTTATCCAGAGAGCTGGCGTTTAGTGTTCTTATTGCCAGACTCCGAAACAATCCACCCTGAATAGCGGCAGGCTACGTATTTACCGAAACAAAAGAATTGATCTGGATCAACGAACTCTGGTTGACAATCTGAACGTCAACCGAGAGTAAGCAGGTTGACAGAAAATAATTTAGTTGACGTTGAAACCCTTATGGTTACTGGCCTGCATGAGATTATGTCAACCGCTGTCAACCCCGATTTACACTCTGTCGCTGGCGCTATTCCGCGCTGATGCATACCCGCACTAGAAGATACCTCCCAGGGACCCCGGAACAGCCGTCAGAAGACGCTTATCAAGCGTTCTCTTCGATCCCGAGACGCTCCCTGTATTTAAAAAGAAACGCTCAGAGCGGCTTAAATTAAGCCTCAGCCTTTCCATGTTCTTGTCATCTTCTCCAGTCCACGGCTGGCAATGTATCCACCAATACCCATTTGGATAATGCTGAACAGTTTCAGTTCCACTGCCTCAGTTAGATTCGGTGCTGACCAACCCATCCATCTACAAACGACCAGTGCCGTAAAGACCAGCATCACTATGGGTCGCCAGTTTCGTTGTAGCCAGCTTTCACCCTGCGCCTCCGCTTTAACGACAAAAGCCTTTTGCTCCAGCTCATTCAGCTCACCGTTGAGCAGCATCTTGCTCAGTTCCGCTCTGGCTTCCCTGGCTTTGTTCGCATCAGGAAAAAGCTTGTCGATCACCTTCCCGATCACCGGGATGGCAGCCACCAAACTCACCGTTTGCCTCCCAGCAGTCCTTCCTGTCTTAACCAGTGGTGCACATCAAAATTGGGACAGGTCTTCACCTTACTAAAGTGATGATGACCATGCACGACAGCGTTTGAATAAATAGCTTGATGGCCAGCCACCAGAAGCTTCAGCATTCGCTTCTGTTCCGGAGTGAAGTTATCTTCTGGCTCATTGTGTTCATTCAGGCCACCCACCAAACAGATGCCAACACTCTCATGGTTGTGGTATTTGACATGAGCACCCCAGTCTTCAATAGGACGACCCTGCTTTACGGAACCGTCCCTCTCAATCACCCAATGGTAACCAATATCCAGAAAGGCCCGCTCCATGGTGTGCCAACGTTTGATGTCGTCAAAAGTAACGTGTTGGTTGGCTCGGGTGTCCGAGCAATGAACGACGATGTAATTAGTTTCCTTACGCTTGCCCATGACTCATCCCCTGAGTTTATGTTTTAAGAAAGTAAGCCAACAGGCCAATAGCAGCAGTCAGCACGATCCAACCGAAGCGCTCGATATAGCCCAGCATCACACCCCGGCGACTGGCCTGAAACTCTAGTTTTCGGATGCGTTTCTCCTGCTCGTCCAGGCGTTCATCCTGTCGGGTAAGGTTGTTGGTCTGGTGAGTGATTCGTTCCTCGATCATGGACAGACGGGAAACGGCATCGCTCAGTTTGTCGAGCTTGGAATCAATCTGATCCAGTCGCCTTGAAAGTTCTTCCATGTCTTTCTTCTCTGGTTTGTTCAAAGGTCAGATGATTGGATTCAAGATAGGCTTCCTTGCCTGTGTACTCCTCCCATCGGCGCACAATGACATCCACGTATTTGGGGTCCAGTTCGGTAAGCCGGGCACTGCGGTGTGGCTTTTCGCAGGCGATCAGCGTAGAGCCGGAGCCGCCAAACAGATCGAGTACGATGTCATGAGTCTTGGAAGAGTTGCGAACAGCCCGCTCCACCAGTTCCACAGGTTTCATGGTGGGATGCAGGTCATTCCTGGCAGGCTTGCTGTAGAACCAGACATCCCCCTGATCTCTGGCTCCACACCAGAAATGTTCGTTACCTTCCTTCCAGCCGTAGAGGATTGGCTCATACTGTCGCTGATAATCGGAACGACCCAGGGTGAAGGTGTTCTTGGCCCAGATGATAAACGTGGACCACTTGCCACCGGCTTCCCGAAAAGCCTTCTGGAGCGTATCCAGCTCAGACGACGACATGCAGATATAAATGGCCCCTTTGCAGACTCCGAGCAGGTTGGTCATAGCGGCCAGCAGGAAAGCGTGGAACTCAGAGCCGAGATTGTCGTTTTTGATCCGGCGATCTTTTTTGGCTTGGGTGTTTTTCTCAGGGTTGGCGTAGTCAACGTTGTAGGGCGGATCGGTGAACACCATATCCGCCAGCTGGCCTGCCATCAGGGTTTCCACATCGGCTTGTTCGGTAGCACTGCCGCACAGCACCCGATGGCTTCCCAAAATCCAGACATCACCCAGCTGGCTGACGGGATGCTCTTCCGGTTCAGGAATTTCATCATCATCGGTCTGCCCTTCTGGTTCGTCCACCAGCAACAGACCTTCCAACTCCTCATCGGAAAAGCCCATCAGGTCCAGGTCAAAATCCAGGGCATCCAGCTCTGCCAGTTCCTGTTTGAGCAGTGCTTCATCCCATCCCGAGTTGGCCGTGATCTGGTTGTCGGCAATGATCAGCGCCCGGCGCTGGGTTTCACTCAAGTGCCCCAGCACGATCACCGGCACAGTTTCCATGCCCAGCTGCTTCGCCGCCATCAGACGACCATGACCGGCTACGATCACATCGTCACTGCCCACCAGTACCGGATTGACAAACCCGAACTCCTCGATGGACCGGGCAATCTGGTCCACCTGCTCATCGGAGTGAGTACGAGCGTTGTTGGCGTAGGGCACCAGGGTAGCGACGGGGCGATGTTCTATGGCTTCGGCAAGGATTCTGGACATGACTCTTCCGTGATTTCCAGATGTAAAAAAAACCTCAGACCGGGGAGGTGTGAGGTTCAGGTGCACTTCGCTTCGAGCTTAGCGTTAATTCTTGTCAAATTTGGCGAAAGTGTCCAACCCTTGAAGAGGCCTCTATTTTGGATATACCCAGACAAAACCGGACACCATGAGTTACTTCGGGTTACTCCGGGTTACGTCCTCCGGCCAAATGGATGGCAATCCTGCTCATGGCTTTACACCAGTGTGCGTATGGGGTTTTCCGGTTCACACCCAAATCTTCAGCAATCACTCGCCAGGGCAGACCCGATGCACGAAGCCAGATCAGCTTGCGTTCCTCCTCGCTGACCCATCGCAACCAGCGCATACACTTCACCATGCGATCCACTTCGTCTTCCGAAGGCTTCGGCAATCTCAGGATTTTGTTTTCCCCTTGATAAACTTCCCAGCGGTTGGGATTGATTTCGGGCCAGAAGGCCGAGTATCGGAGATTAATGCCTGACGACACTCGTCGTGCCACCAGCCAAGCTTCCCGATAGCGATTAGCCAGTTCATTGATGTCCATTCGAGCTTCCTCCCTGAGTCGATTTCCAGCCGGAAATATTACGCATCAGTAAGGTTGGAAATTTAAGTTCCAACCTTACTTATATAAGTAAGGGGTTCTGGAAATTGGAAATGCTTTATTTTACAATAAGTTACACGTTTCCAGAGCCACACCATTTCCTGGAAATTGGAAATGCGACACATGCCACTTAAATTTTCATATTTCTTTATACTTTCAGACTGTTAGAGTGTTTTTTTAAACCTTTCTCTGTTTCCAAAACTCTGGAAATGTTCTGGAAATGCTGGAAATTGGAAACGCTCTGGAAACGCTCAATCAGTCATTTTTCAACCGATCTGCACCCTCTTCAATCCTGCCTTTTCCATCCGCAAATAGTCCCCAGGGAGAATCCAGCCACTTTTGTTCTTTTGATCCCAGAAGTGTGCCTTTAACCACTCTTGGCGGACGCTCATTCAACAATTCCTGAACCATATTTTCGAGCTTGTGTCGGGGCATATGATGGAAGGCTTCAGGAAGACGATGCCGGTGCTTGAAGACACCATTCACTCCAGTATGAGTAAAAGGATGCCCACGACTGGCTGCCATTCTGATGCCGCCAGCGAGCACTCCCAGCAAATCATAGGTAGAAGGCTGTTGACCTTTTATCCTTGCCGTCAGGTCCTCCAACAATCCGATACTGTTGCGTTTATAAGTACGGATTGTCCGATCCGCCGGGCCATTGGATTTCACCACCGCTCCCTGGTAAAAACTTCTCGGCTCAGGGATCAGGTTCAGAGTCTGACAAGTTTGCTGCACGATCTGGTCCTGTGCAGGCCAGAGGGCATACGCCATACGAACACCATCCACCAGCGCACTGCTGCCTCTAATGGCATCCCTGGCCTGTTCTGCACTATCGATGGGTTTCTGTCCTGGTGGTTTGCGCATATGGTGAACCACAATCACAGTGGCACCCGTTTCACTGGCCAGGTTCGCCAACAGCCCCGTCAGGTAACTGCCCACCGCAGGGTCAGCGTTCACATCGGCATGAACAAAAGAGGATAAGGGATCGAAGACCACCAGCTTGAGATCTTCAATGGCCTGAAGCTGGCAGACTACCTGGGTAAACTCTGATGTCGTTCTTGGCCCTTCCGGAGTTTCCCTGACCATGGGGAATGGGCCACCTGCATTAGGTAATGGAATGATGAAGAGTTTCTCAGGAGATTTCAGTCGCAAGTCTGTCGGGTCTAGTTTTTGCAGGCGACGGTGTACTTCTGCCTGATCATCCTCAGAGGTGAAAACAACGGCTGTTCCATGTTGTAAGACCTTGCCACCAAACACCTCGACCGCCAGGTCTTCACCACAGGCAATTTCCAGTGCGAGCTTGAGTGTGAGCATTCCCTTACCTGTGTCTCCCATAGCCGCAAGGATTGAGACAACACCTAATGGAAAAGAGCCTTCAATCAGGTAGTGCTGCTCGGGGGCTTCACCTTTGTAACGAAGCGCACTCCAGTCTGACAGTTGCAGGCCTGCCGACTTTATTGTTTTGCGCTCGGCTTTGGCCATCCAGTGATCAATATCAAAGCCTTCCTGAACAGCATCCGCAGAGTCCCATTTCTCAGGTTTATCTGCGGGTGGTTTCAGAATCACTACAGACAAAGCTCCGACATCAGCGATGGCTTTAGCCGAACTGAAAGCATATTCCAGCCCGGCGTCGTCATTATCAGGCCAGAGCGAAACACGCTTACCTGTGAGAGGTGACCAGTCCGTCTTATCCGTCGGGGCCTTGGCACCGTTCATTGCAGTGGTGGCACAATAGCCACTTTCAATCAAAGCCTGTGCTGCTTTCTCGCCTTCCACCAGCAGTACTTCGTCCGCTACCTTGATACCTGGCTGGTTGTAGAGTGGCCTGGGGTTGGGGGCTTTGGTTTTACGGGTCTTTACATCCCAAGGCCGAAACTCTTTACCCTCTGGCGTATCGTACCGGTAAACACAGGCGATCAGGTTGCCTTCAAGGTCATGGTAGTCCCACTTGCCTGTGTGATGACCCAAGTCTTCATACTCTTCCCGATGACTGACAATAGCTGGTGGCGTGAATGACGGCATACCCAGCCACTCCGCCATGAGCTCTACAATTTCTGGAAAATCCCTTTGAGGATCAAGAGACTGATGCGCTGCGGTCAGACTGATAATGTCACCACCTTCACCGCTTTCAAAGTCGTGCCAAAGTCCACTGCCCAGCTCCACTTCCAGGCTCTTGCCCTTCTTGCCATGGACGTTACCCAATACAAACTTCTGACCTCGTTTTTTGCCATTGGGAAACAACCAGGTCAGGTACTCTGGCATTCTTTCCTGAATACGACGCTTAACGTCTTCTGCATCCCGTTTCTGTGTCGTGCCCTGCTCTTGGGCATCGTTAAAATCAAGCCATTTGTTCTTCATTGTCACAGTCCCTGTAGGGGAAAAGCCCACCAGCAGGTGGGCGTTAGAGCCTTAATCCCACTGGTTGTTGTAGCTTTCAGCTGGGTGAGGCGCTGAGTCCGGAGGACTGTAGAGCTGGGATTGCAGCTGAGCCTGAGGGTGGCCACCCTGCTGATTATTAGCGAGTGCTTGGCCCTGAGCATTCTGACCAAACATCAGCTGGGCATACTGCTTGTGCTCCGGTGTGATGGCCTGCTTAATGACATTCTTGGGTTCGTCGTACTGATCCTTTTCAGTACTGATTTTGGCGACGAACTCAATACCATCCAGCTCTGACAACGATTTCAACTGCCGGGCTTTATAAGCCGGGGGACTGTTATCTTCGGCCTTGATATTACGAGCAGATTGCAAAACACCCCGGACAAAGGAACGGCCCATGTTTTCCCACTCCGGGCCTTTGGGGCTGTGCATACCGATCAGGGACCAAATCTTGCGCCTGGCGTACTGGCCTTCCAGCACCGTGAACTCGGCATTGAGGTAGATGGCTCCGGTATCGCCACAAGTGGCGTAACCACCGGTCCAGCCCATTTCGGGCTTGTCGTAGCCTCCCGGCTTAAGGGTCATACGTACCTTGACCAGAGTGCCTGAAGGAATGACATCGTAGCTGCCCTGATCGGTAGCATCGTTAAAGTCGTTCCAGCGTGTCATAGCTCTTTGTTGGCTCATGGTTATTTCTCCGTTCCTTGAGGTTGAGTTTCAAACTGAACAGGCTGCCTTGACCCACTACGGATCTTGGTAAACAGCTGCCCGAGGTGAGGCGGTTCGTATACATCCAGACGACCGCTGCGATCCTTGGCCGGGTAGCCATAGGGGTTGAGGGTTTGGCAAACGAAGGTACGACGCAGGTTGCCCTCTTCATCGGGCAGACTGCCCAGTGTGATGACCTGATCAACAATGCCAGGAAGCTCCAGACCGGTTTTACTGCCTTCAATCTGCGGCTGGTGGAGCTTGCGGTTAAAGTCGTCCACCCGCTCCTCGAGGATGGCGACAAAGACCACATTCTTACCCCTTGCGTGTTGCAGGTGGGTCAAGGCTGCAATCATCTCCTGACCGTGGAGGCCATAAGCGCCCCGAGTATCCGGCTTGCCGGTTTTCTCTGAGAACGCCTGGGGCTGACCTTTGCACCACTGAAAGCAGAGCCTTCCCAACACTGTGATGGAATCTATGAAGTAGGTGTCGTACTTCTCCAGGGATTGAGGATCACCATACTTACGACATACCGCTTCATAGTGGGCTTTCGAGTACACCTGATCATCCCGAAGCGCTGGATTAGGTCCTGCCAGATAGACGGCAAAGTTACGGAACTCCGGCCAGGTGGCTGGACGCAGGGTGTCGCCGGGCCACTCCTGCACCGCCAGATCCCCTGCTTCCAGATCCACAAACAAAGTGGTGTCCGGATTGAGACTCAGCAGCTGGGTGGTTTTACCCACCCCACTGTTGCCCAGCAGCACGCACTTGATACCCTTATGCTCCTCGCTGCGCTGGTCTGCATTGAGAATGGGTAGGCTCATTTCACACCTCCCACCAGCCGGTAAGTGCAACGACCTGGCTTCACTTGCAAGGCTGGCTCGAAGGATCGACGAATGTCTTGGGGCCAGAGATCAAACTTCTCCTGAGGCACCGAGTAGTGAACATCCAGGAGCTCAGATGGGTCTTCACCCTGTTCCTGAATGCGCTGGGCGATGGTCTTTAGTTTCTGCTGATCCCAGCTGACTTCCCTGGGCAAATCCACCAGCACTCCCACACCCTCATCTTCAAAGCTGATTTCACCAAACTCCTGCTGCAGCTTTGCCCGGATCTGGGAAGCCTTGAAAACGTACTTGTAGGCAATGACCGATTCCAACCAATCCTTTTGCACCTGGAGTTGTGCCAAGGCTTTATCAGTGTCTTTGACCAAAGTTGCTAACTCTTCTCCGGAACGGGCAGCCAGTTCAGCGACGCTCATACTCTGGATGTTTTCCTGCTCGCTGCTCATACCTCACCTCCCCGACAAGAGATTGGCTGCGATGTACCCGCATGGGTATGCGAAGCCTCGTGCGCTTCAATATCTAACAACCGGTAAACGACACGATTACCCAGCTTGATATAGCAGGGATCCAACCCACGCATACGCCATTTCTCGAGGGTGTAGGGGCTGATCCGCCAGCGGTCGGCCAGTTCTTTCTGGCTCAGGTGTTGCACTTCCATTTCATGCTCCTTCTTGTTTTTTCCAAAGGCAGGATCAATCATGGGACAGTCGACGGAGACAGAGCGGAGATGGGGCGGAGACAGAGCGGAGACGACGTGTTTTTTGTTAAAAAATCACAAAAAAAACCGGCATGCAGCCGGTTTTTTTTGTGACAAGAGTCAGCAAGGTACAAATGTGTGTACAGTTAAATTTTTCAAAACATAGGGCCAGTGCATTGGCCATTCAGCATGGTGCCATAGCAAGTTGGCACATACCCCTTAGGGATCACAGCGCCGTGGCACTCACCATTAATAACCGGGCCAGTGCATTCATCAGGCCGGTAAACTTTCTGGCCTGACTGTACCGGGTTTGACTTTACAGCAGGTGCATCACTTGTTTCACCGTATTTTTTGAGCATGACATTGGTGTACACATAGTCCAGACACCAGTCCATGTGATTTTTCCTGGCATCGCCCGTCAGGTCAGCGCTTTTTACTTCACATAACTTTTTTGCAAACGCCATTGCTTCATCACTGCGCTCTTCAAAGCGACGCTCCTGTGCTTTTCGGATGGTCTCATCATAACCTGCCTGAATGCTGCTAAGAACGCCACTTACTGACGAACCTACTGACGAACACCCTACCAGCGCTGATAATAAGGACAACAAGGTTATTTTGACGATTGGCTTTAACATGATGAAGACCTGAAAAGAGCTGGTAACACAAATAAGGACACGAGATCTGCTTTGCCCCTTACTTTAACCACCAAAAAAACCAGCAAGAATAAGAAAAACCCCTTTTATTATTAATAAGATACAATATCGATAGTAAGTATTAACCCTTCCAGCCTATAGAATCTATAATAGATCTGAACGAATCGCTAAGCCAGCGGCTTGCTGGCTGCCTTTGCTTGGTCGTATTTTTTCTTCTAAAGGTCAAACTACTCTTTAGTAATCGCTTTTCTTCTGGGGTGAGGATCAGCTTTCAAGCTCCACAACCGGTTTTCATATTGGATGTATTCCTGCCAAAGATCATTGTCATTAAAACAGTTGCTTGGGCGGGTGTAGCCTATGCCTTCCTCTCTGAGCTGACTGGTGGAGACTCCCCGGTTGCCCATTAGCCAAGCGTCATAAATCATGCTGGCTATCTTACAGCGCTGACCACCGCTAATATCCCAAGGCTCACGGTCATTGGCCTCAAACCTTCCTTGATTGTCATAACATTCCCACCTGACTTCCAATGACTCAGCATCTGGCTCAAAGGTTGCTCGCAGTACATCTTTCAACTTTTGAGCATGTATTTCACAAGTACCTTCAGAAGACAGCAGCGACATAATCGACACAATCGGATACGGTCCTGGCAAAGGAAGCAGGTGGTCAAACCGCTCGGATACCGTCAGAACCACACCGGGCGCTTTACCCTTCCAGTTTTCCAGGCTCTGATAAATGCTTTTAAAACCACTCATACTGGTCAGGTGTCGGGCAAGCAGAACCTGGTAAGGCTGCCCATCGACCTGAATATTTCCCAGCCACTGGAGCAGCTCAGGAATCACCGTGACCTGTTCGCCTGACAACTGAAGTTGGCTCTTAAGCACTTTGATTAGCCAGTCCCTGTCGTACTTGTATTGTCGCTGTTGCTCTTCCGTAACCTCAACGAAACCTTCGGAGACACAGTAGCAAGTGAAGACACCCGGCTCCCGCTCAGGATTTCTCTCAACCACCTCCAGCCATAGCTCTCCGTCGTCGGTATCAATCGGGATGACGGAAGCCAAACCTCCCGGAGTCAACGCTCCAGAGCTCACAATGTCGGCGACTTCGTTAGGTCTGTATCTTTCCAGACAAGCCTTCAGAACCGTTTCAGAATCGGTTTCATACAGACCGGCCAGGTAACGAAATGAGCGCTGTTTCTCGGGTAATTTCAGTCTGTCAGTCATGAGTCAGCCCCCACTCCTTGAGTTTGTTCCAGCTGAGATAACGTTCCCGTTCCGTCAAATCCTGCAAGTTGGAAGTGCAGGGATCTTTCAGAGTGATGGTGGTACTGTTGGCACGATTTTGCCCTTCTCTTTTCCTGAACTTCACGGCAATAGAAGCCTCAACAACAGAGTACTGGTCACAATTCAGAAAGAGTTCAGTCTCATCCTCTTTCATTACCTGATAGACATCTTTCTCATGGGCTTTATAGGCAGGGGATTGAGCGGTGTAAACAGCGTCGCTTCGGGTTGACTTGAATTTCAGATAAGAGACAGAGACCTGTTCAATACCTTCTTGCCGGTTGAATGGCAGGACAGGGTTTGACTTCAGGACATCCAGCGTAAGCTGTCTTCTCTCCAACTTTTGCGGAGCCTCCTTTACTCCCAGTGCCTTGCTGGTGAAAAGCTGGGCCAACTGCTCGCGCTCCTGCTTCTTGCGAGTCACCACTTCCAGCTCGCCCTTCTTCGGGTTCCAGAGGAAAGCGTACTCCCTCGCTGGCCTGATCATAGTTTCCCGAAGGGCTTTCTTCTTTTTGGAAACTTCCTTAAGCAGGCTGGGAAGACCCTCCCGGTAAACCATGACCTGCTGCAAAGTTTCTATTTTGCCATCAATACCCGGACGCTCCCGTTGAAACAAGTCCACCAGCACTTCATCATCACCGCCAAAGTGCTGCGTGAGATAGTCTTTTAATCCCTCCAGATCAGGGAGCTGACTCACAGTGGATAATACTTTGAAGCTATCCCACTTTGCTGTGAGCCTTGCCTCATCCGCAAAGCGCTCATTTTCGGCCTGTTCAAAGAGGGTCTGTTCATGAAGAAGGGCCCAGGCGGCCTTATTGTAAGGATCACCCTGGGCAGTGTACTCGGCTTTATTTTTGACCAGCCTGGCCAGGAACTCCTGACCCACTTCATCCGTCATTTGGTCAATGCGCCGAGTCAGGTCTTCAAAAGTCTTCCGGTGTCTTTTATCGAGGTTGGCATAGGTGTCTACCAGATTGACGGTGGTACTGATTTCAGGCTCTTGAGCAATAATCCTTTGCGCTTTCGTCACTCCGGTTAACTGCAGCAACTTACGACAATAATCATCCCGAACATATTTCAGGACTCGCTTTACATAGGGCATCCCGTCCTCCGTTTTTTTGATTTTTTTACTGCTACATCCTGACCTCTACGAACTACTGTTTTTTTATACAGTGTCATCTTGTACCCGATTGCACGTCTTGTCAATCCTCTGGAAAGCACCGGATAGAACCAGTTACCTCGGTATGGATTCCAGCCAGTTTTACAGCAACACTTTTAAATAAATCCGCACCACCCAGGGATGGGAGCCCACCATGAACAAAACCCTATCAAGCCATCAGCCGCATCCCAATACCCTGGCTATCTGCCAGATTCTGGCTGTCGGTATTGAACGTCGCCATGTAAAGCAGCAAGAGCGGGAAAACACCGAAAGAGAGAAAGATAACTGGACTAATGCCGGAACCAGAGCCTGTATGTCTCATACGGTTCAACGACAGGAGTCCAACAATGAAGAATGAATTATCCGAACAGTCAAGCCTGGCGGCCAAGGTAGCTGCCATTCAGAAGATGTCCACCAAGGCACTGCTGGAACTCTGGCCAAAGCTCTATGGCACCAAAGCCCCCAGGCTCAATAAACGACTGCTGCGACAAAGATTGGCCTTCCGGGTTCAGGAGCTGGAACTGGGCAGCCTTTCCGAAAAGCATAAGAATCGATTGCAACGGCTGCAAAAGCCATCAGCTAAAGACAAATCGGTGCCCAAGGCCAGAGTCAATAAGCCACCCGCAGGTACCCGGATTGTTAAGGAGTATGAAGGTGAAACCCACGAGGTGATTGTCACCAGGGAAGGCTTCGAGTATCGCGGACAGATATACCGGAGCCTTTCCGGGATCGCCAAGCTGATTACTGGAAGTCACTGGTCGGGGCCGGTGTTCTTTGGATTGAAGGGGAGCAGACATGAGCGGGGAAAAAGCCATGGGCAGAAGTAAAAGCAAGATTAAGGGTCTCAAGCGCTGTGCAGTCTATACCCGCAAGTCTTCGGAAGAAGGTCTGGAGCAGGAGTTCAATTCACTCCACGCTCAGAGGGAAGCGGGTGAAGCTTATATCACTTCTCAGAAACAGGAGGGCTGGATTCTGGTGCCGGACGAATACGACGATGGCGGCTTTTCCGGAGGGAACATGGAACGGCCTGCACTTCAGCGACTGATGCAGGATGTGGAAGCCGGAAAGATTGATGTAGTGGTTGTTTATAAAGTGGATCGCCTCTCAAGGTCGCTGGCTGACTTTGCACGGCTGGTGGAGGTGTTCGACAAGCATAAAGTATCCTTCGTCGCTGTCACCCAGCAGTTTAATACCACCAGCAGCATGGGACGACTGACGCTTAATATTCTATTGTCCTTTGCCCAGTTTGAAAGGGAAGTCACTGGAGAGCGCATCAGGGACAAGTTTCTGCTCTCCAAGAAGAAGGGTAAATGGATGGGTGGGACCCCACCGCTGGGCTATGACGTGGTCGATCGCAAGCTTATCCCCAATGAAGGAGAGGCGGTGATTATTCGGGAGATCTTCAAGATCTTTATTGAAACCCGCTCACAGGTTGAAACCGCCGAACGGATTAATGAAATGGGCTTCCGAACCAAGCGATTGCCACGCAAAGGTGGCCAAGTGGTCGGAAGCAAGAAGTTCACCCGCACCGCCATCTACAAACTACTTAAGAGCCGCCTCTATAAAGGTGAGATCGGACACAAGGGTGAATGGTACCCGGGTGAGCATAAAGCCCTCATCAAACCAGAGGTCTGGGCAAGGGCGGAGGCCATTCTCCAGAGCAACAGCTCGAACCGGCAGTCAGACAGCCGACACAGGCACAGTCCTTCCTTTCTGCGGGGGTTTCTGTTCGGTCCTGAACAGGAAGCCCTGATACCTACGGCCACCCGCAGCAAGGGCAAATTGCACCGTTACTACGTCAGTAGCGTGGCCCGTAGGCACGGCCACAAACATTCACACCTGCCTACCTTGCCCGCGAAGGAAATCGAGTTTTTGGTGGTGGAAAGTCTACGGGATTTACTGAAGCAGCCAGAGATTATTTTCACCACGTGGCAGATGCTGACGGATCAGGAAACGTTCAATGAAGATCAAGTCAGGGAAGCCCTGAACGACCTATCGGATATCTGGAATCTTCTGTTTCCCCAAGAGCAGCGCCGTTTAATGAAACTGCTGGTCAACCGAATAGACGTCCATCAGCAGGGCATTGAGATTCGGTTCCACCAGGAAGGGATACCCACCATCACCCATGAGTTACAAGGAGAAGTGACATGGCCATAAAAGTAACCGGCAAAGCGACCCGCACCTATCTCGAAGATGAGAACTGTATTCTGGTGCATATCCCCATCAAGTTCATCAACCGCAAGGGCAAGAGCCAGGTCACCACACCAGATGGTCGTCCGGCACTGGAAGAGGCCGATCCGGCTTTGAGAAATGCTCTGGTCAGGGCGCATCGGTGGTTGAAGGCATTGGAAACAGGAAAAGAGAAGCACCTGAAAGTGCTGGCTAAAAAGGAAGGAATCAACAGCGAAAGCTATGCTTCGAAAATCCTCCGGCTGACCACTCTGTCGTCAGAGATTCAGGAAGCCATTATTGATGGTCGCAGCCTGGGAGGTTTGGTACTGGCTGATTTTATGAAGCCTTTTCCACTCTTGTGGTCGGAGCAGAAGAAGGCATTGGGTATACCGGAGGATTGATGTACTCCCTCCTTTTTACCCCTCGATTTTTAATCATAAAGTTCGCCGACCGTCCCCCACACATATCGCTAATAAAGTGCAAACCCAACACCCGTCCAAACAACCTAAAACCACTGATAACCAACTGTTTTTAAAGGGAAAATCAAAGTACGCACAAGAATTTTGAAAAGTGCGAATTTAAGAGAAGAGAAAGAGAAAAAAGCACCAAAATGGCCAAAAATGGGCATTTTTACGGTTTTTGCCAGTGCGGAAATTAAACGACCAAAAAATAATAAAAAGCGAGACAGGCAGGACAAAAACCAACCCCCATAACGACAAAAAGCCCTATAAAAATAGGGCTTTCTGAAGATGGCGCGCTCGGTAGGATTCGAACCTACGACCGCCTGGTTCGTAGCCAGGTACTCTATCCAGCTGAGCTACGAGCGCGTAATACTAAATTGTTCACTGGCGGTGAGGGAGGGATTCGAACCCTCGATACGTTTCCGTATACACACTTTCCAGGCGTGCTCCTTCGGCCACTCGGACACCTCACCGTTGTCGTTGTTCGCGTCTGTTGTTGCGAACGGAGCCGTACTTTATAGCAGGAGTGTCTGAAAGGCAAAGCCAAAATGCACTTTTTTTCTACTTTTAGGGCAATTACTTAACGGACAAACGGTCAAGCCTGAACTTGCGCCTGAGAATAGCCTCAAACCATGAAACAGGCAGCCATCTTTTCAGCTCTGGCAGCGCCCGACTGCCATTGCCCACTCTTAAAATGCCCTGCTGACTTGACGATTCCAGCCAAACAGCAATCTCTGAAGCTACTGTCTCGGCAGGGGTCGGTCTGTCCTGAGAAGCACTCGCTCGTGCTCTGACTCCCTCTTCAATTGGAAAATACAGGGAGTCTTCAGTAAACACCCGATCAAGTGCTTCATTGGCATTCTCTGCAAATCGGGATTTGATCGCACCGGGTAATACGGTCAGAACTCTGATGCCAAACGGCTGAAGCTCCATTCTCAAAGCATCGGAAAAGCTATTGAAGGCAGCTTTTGAAGCACAATAAAGCCCGGAGAAAGGCGTAGTGACTTCTCCTGAAATACTGCCAATATTAATGATCGTACCTTCCTTGTTAGCACACATTTCCTTGATGACTTTGTTGGCTAGCAATACCGGAGCAAAGACGTTGGTTTCAAACTGTTGCAGGAGTTCTTCGCGGGGTAATTCAGCCACTGCCCCCATTCCACCATAGCCTGCATTGTTGATTAGGATATCCAATCCGCCATCTTCAGCCTGAATCTCTTTCAATACCCTGTTAACCTGGTCCTCATCAGTGACATCCAGCTCTGCTGTCCTGATTCTTTTTTCTGACAGATGTTTGATTGATTCCAGCTTTCTTGCTGTGGCCCAGACCTTGAACCCCCTCTGGTTCAACTCCAAAGCCAACGCCAGCCCAATGCCGGATGAACAGCCGGTAATCAGCACATTTTTCATTGCTTCACTCCATAAGCCAAGGCTTTGTTGTCTTTAAAACGGGTGACAATCATGCGACAAAAGTCATTTTTGACAAATCATCTATAGTAACTCCAGATTCATGATATTCACTTTTTCAGACCAACCATGAACCGGTAAAAAATAATCTGAACCGTGGTCAGTTTATCCTTTACCGGCTAACGAAATCAGAAGCAGTGAAACAGACTTCAGCTCTTGGTGTAAGCACCAGAAGAATAAATCAGCTCGTAGCTGTGGCTGTAGATTTCCAGAATATTGCCAAACGGGTCTTCCATATAAACCATACGATAAGGCTTTTCATCCGGGTAGTAGTAACGAACTGGCATACGCTGCCTGCCACCTGCGGCAACAATTTTTTCTGCCAGACCTTCAACATCCGGGTCCTGAACACAGAAATGAAAGACACCGGGCTTCCAGTATTCAAAGTTATTGTCACGCTCTTCGTAGTTCTTGAATTCGAACAGCTCTACACCGATTCTGTCACCTGTTGACATATGTGCGATGCGAAATGATCCCCACTCAGGACCAAAAACATCAGTACACATCACACCAATAGCACTGTCATCTTCTACAATCTCTGTGGGCTCCATAATCAGGTACCAGCCCAACACCTCGGTGTAGAACTTAACGGCTTTCTCCAGATCCGGTACTGAGATTCCGATGTGTGAAAAGGTGCGAGGGTAAACTGTATTAGACATTGAGCAAACTCCATCCGTTTTTCATCAATGGCAGCAGTTTAAAAAAACCAATCAACAACTTAAAATTATTATTTATAATATATTTAATAATATTTAATTATGGTAAATCCAAGCTGGCTGAGAACCTTCATTACCCTGATCGAGCAGGGTCACTTCACCCGAACGGCAGATCTTCTGGCTATGACCCAACCCGGAGTCAGCCAGCATATTAAGAAACTGGAAACTCATTATCAGACAAGCCTGATCAACCGCCAGGGCAAACACTTTGAACTGACTCCAGCGGGTGAAATGGTATATCGCTTTGCCCTTAAAATACTGGAAGGTGAAGAAAATCTGAGGGAGGCGCTAAACAGGGATGACCCCCATTCCGGCTTATGTCGTCTATCTTCACCCGGAGCCCTGGGTCTGGCTCTTTACCCAAGACTCATCAACGCCCAGAAAAGGAACCCGGGCCTGAAAATATTTTTTGAGATTGCCCCAAACCACCGGATTGAGTCTGAACTGCTAAACAATCGTCTGGACTGTGGCTATATGAGCCAGAAGCCGGAATCCAGCAGCCTGGAGGCTCAATCTGTCATGACCGAAGAAGTCTGTCTGGTCGTACCTGTAAACTTCCAATTTCGGGAATATGAACAGCTCCGGACACTGGGTATGATTCATCACCCGGACGCAGAACATCATGCCAGCCTGTTGCTTGAGGAAAATTTTCCTGGCGTCTTCAGGGGGATTTCTGACTTCCCGGCCAACGGCTACATCAACCAGATTAACCTGATACTCGAGCCTGTAGCGGCAGGATTAGGGTTTACGGTGCTGCCGGTATCAGCTGTCAGATCTTTCGCCTTTCCTGAAAGGATCAAGGTAGTGGGATTGCCTGAGCGCGCTTATGAAACGATCTACCGGGTCTTTAAAAAGCACCGGCTGCTCCCTTCCAGATTCCAGTTTATTCAGGAAACCCTTTTTTCGGATCAAGAGTCGATGCAGAAAACCGATGAATCGTCTTATCAGTCTTCATCATCCTCAATGGATTGCTGATCACACTCGATGGCTATGTCGCTTCCCAAGTCAGCCGTTTCCAGCGTCTGTCTGGGCAGCTCCTTTTTCACTCGCACCCCCAGATTCAAGAACTGATCCGCCTGAGAGATCAGATTCCCCCGACCGTGCTTCAAGGTGCCCATAGCGTCATCGTATGTACCTCTGGCACTGGTCAGTTGCTGATCCAGCTTTTCCATCTTCTCAACAAAAATACGAAGTTTGTCGTACACTTGGCGAGCCTTGTCAGCCAGCTTTCGGGCATTGGCATTCTGTCTTTCTATTGTCCAGAGGTTAGACACTGTTCTGAGTGTGGCCAAAAGTGTGGTGGGTGTTACCACCACAATACGCTTCTCAAAAGCCTCATTGAATAATTGCTGGTCATGCTGGAAGGCCACCATGAAGGCAGGTTCAACCGGCATGAACATAAAGACAAAGTCTGGCGCTTTAACCTCTGGCAGTGAGGGATAATCTTTCTCGTTAAGACTGTGGATGTGGTTCCGTATGCTTTGTATATGTCTCTTCAGAGCGGCTTCACGCTCGGCATCGGTTTCCGCATTGACATAACTCAGGTAGTCCACCAGCGAGACTTTGGAGTCAATAATCAGATGCTTTTGTTCGGGTAGATAGACGATAAAGTCAGGCCGTTTGTTCTGGCCTTCTTCATCCTTGAAATTGGCTTCCCGCTGGTACTCCTGCCCTTTGATCAGGCCACTGCTCTCCAGAATCTTTTCAACTTGCAACTCACCCCAATTACCCTGTAGCTTTTTATCACCTTTCAGAGCTCTGGCAAGGTTGCCTGCTTCATCGGTGATCTTCTGGTTCAGATTATGCAGGGTCTCCAGCTGCTGTTTGAGCGCAGCCCGACCTTCGTTGTCCGCTTTTCTGGCTTCTTCGACCTTGTTTCGAAACTCGCCGAGTTGTTCCTTGAAAGGTTTCAGCAGGTTTTCCAAACCTGCCTGATGCTGTTGTGAAACCGATTGACTCTTGGCTTCCAGAATCTCATTTGCAAGATTACCAAACTCCTCCTTAAGCACTTGTTTATTGTCTTCCAACTGCCGCAATGACTTGTCATTTTGCAACTGTTGCTCTTCAAGCCTGACCTTCAATTCCCGAACCTGCTTTTCTGCAGTAAACCGGGCTTCCTGCTCATCCCGATGTTTTAACAGACCTTCCCTGAGTGACTCTTCTCTTTCCTGAACTCTGTGTTTTTCATTATTCAGCAGGGTTTCCAGTTTTCCTTTTATAATGTGCAGGTCGCGATTATCCCATTGCAGCTTGTCCCTTTCACTGAAAAGCTGATCCTGCTCTGCGACAAGTTCAGAAATTCTGAGCCCCTGCTCATGCATCTGTGCAGTCAGCTTTGCCAATCCAGCAGCCGCTCTTTGTCTGGCAAACAGCCAGGATAATCCGGAACAGATCAAGATCAGGACAATAGCCGCAGCCATTTCAATTGCAGACATGCACGCACTCTCATCAGCACAGGTTACTACTGATGAACATTACGGTATTTTTACTGAAATCAACAGCTCAGTGCTGTTGCCTATCTCTGCCACTTTCGTGCTCCGAAAAGTACTTTCTGCCATACTTGGTGACACATTAACCCGGACTTCCCCCCATGAGTAAAGAGATTAATGCAGTCAGCCAATGGCTTAAAGAGGTAGTGATTGGCCTGGATCTCTGCCCCTTTGCAGCCTGGCCAGAGCAACACAACCAGATTCGAATCACCCTCTCAAGGGATACCACGGAAGACGCTCTGCTGGAGACGTTGCAGTCTGAACTGACACTTGCTGCCGAGACACCTGCCAGTGAACTGGAGACCACCCTGATTGTCATCGCGAACATGCTTGAGGATTTTGACGACTATAACCAGTTTCTGCAGCATGTGGATGCCCTGCTTCGCGGCTTCCATTGGGAAGGTCAGTTCCAGATAGCCAGTTTCCATCCAAATTACTGCTTTGCCGATACTGACCCGGAAGATGATGAAAACCTGACCAACCGTTCCCCCTACCCTCTTCTGCATATTATCCGGGAAGACAGCCTGGAGAAGGCCCTGGCCAGTTACCCGAACCCGGATGGCATTCCCGATAGAAACATTAAACAGATGAATAACCTGACAGCCGATGAGAAACTGAAGCTGTTTCCTTATCTATTTGCCCGCAAAACACGCTAGCGCCATACCCCATATCGTAGTAGCACTAAGCCTGTCGAATTACAGTGCCGTAGCCCTTCAGCAAGCTCAGAAAAACGGAGTATGTATATCAGCGCGTAGCTGCACAAAAAGCCTGTTGAGTTTGATACATCTCTATCAAATAAAGCTGCTGCAATGAACAGAAAAATATAACCCGCCACCTGACCAATAGATTAAATCTATCAATAGCATTTGAACGATCAATTATACCAATCAATCAAATCGGCATATTCTTTCCATGTCGCCACCGAAAACGGCTGACTAAAAAACAGAATGATTACCAGCAAGAAGGAATAAACCATGTCCCTCATTAATACACAAATCAAGCCGTTCAAAGCCACTGCTTTTCACAATGGCGACTTCGTTGAAGTGACCGAAGAGAGCCTGAAAGGCAAGTGGTCTGTTGTCTTCTTCTACCCGGCAGACTTCACCTTTGTTTGCCCGACTGAATTGGGTGACCTGGCTGACCACTACGAACAACTTCAAGCTATGGGTGTTGAAGTGTACTCCGTCTCCACAGACACCCACTTCACTCACAAAGCCTGGCACGACAGCTCTGAGACCATTAACAAGATCAAATACCCAATGATCGGCGACCCAACCGGTCAGATCACTCGCAACTTTGAAGTCATGATCGAAGAAGAAGGTCTGGCTCTGCGAGGCACCTTTGTCATGAACCCTGAGGGTGAGATCAAAGTCGTTGAAACTCACGATTCGGGTATTGGCCGTAACGCTGGAGAGCTGGTTCGCAAGATTCAAGCGGCTCAGTTCATCGCAGAGAACCCTGGTCAGGTATGCCCGGCTGCATGGCAACCGGGTGAAGAAACTTTGGCGCCTTCCCTGGACCTGGTCGGCAAAATCTAAACTGTCCGGGCTCCCTGCCATTATTCAACAGCAGAGAGCCTGAACCAAATCGAAAAGATCAAGCGAGTCAATCATGTTAGATGCAAACATCAAAAAGCAATTGGAAGCTTACTTTCAGAACCTGAAAACACCTGTTGAGATCGTTGTGTCTCTTGATGACTCTGCGAAATCACAGGAAATGGCTTCACTTGCTAAAGACCTTGAATCACTCTCCAGCCAAATCACGTTAAGTGAAAGTAACAACGAGCTGGAAAGAAGGCCTTCCATGGCCATTCAAGGCCAGGACAATCGCCCTGCAATCCGCTTTGCCGGGCTGCCTATGGGCCACGAATTTAACTCATTGATACTGGCTATTCTCCAGAGCGGTGGTCATCCAGCCAAGATGGAAGCTGATTTGCTCGAGCAGATCAAACAACTGGAAGGCGAGTTCAATTTTGAAACTTATATCTCCCTGTCCTGCCAGAACTGCCCTGAGGTTGTTCAGGCTCTGAACCTGATGGCCGTCTTGAATCCCGGTATCCGGCACACCATGATCGACGGTGCCTTGTTTCAGGATGAGGTGGATGAAAAGCAGGTCATGGCTGTACCCGCCGTATTTGTTAACGGCCAGCCATTTGGTCATGGTCGTATGAATACCGCCGAAATCGTTGCCAAACTGGACATAAATGCTGAAAAGCGCACGGCTGAAGCCATCAACAAGAAAGATCCTTATGATCTATTGATTGTCGGTGCCGGTCCGGCGGGTGCGGCCGCCGCTATTTATGCAGCTCGCAAAGGTATTCGTACCGGTCTGGTAGCCGACCGCTTTGGCGGTCAGGTGATGGACACCATGGCCATTGAAAACTTCATCTCCGTTAAGGAAACCGAAGGTCCAAAACTAGTGGCCAATCTGGAACAACACGTTCTCGACTATGACGTAGATGTCATGAGTAACCAGCGCGCCAGCGCCCTGATTGAAAATGACCGCAACGCCGGAGAGCTGGTAGAAATCCAACTGGAAAGCGGCGCCAGTCTGAAGAGTAAAACCGTACTGATAGCAACCGGTGCCCGTTGGAGAGAGATGAATGTGCCAGGCGAGCAGGAATACCGGGGGAAAGGGGTAGCCTACTGCCCGCACTGTGACGGACCTCTGTTCAAGGACAAACGTGTTGCTGTGATTGGCGGTGGTAACTCAGGTGTTGAAGCGGCTATTGATTTGGCAGGCATTGTTTCCCACGTCACGCTGATTGAGTTTGACAGCCAGTTAAGAGCTGACGAAGTGCTTCAGCGAAAGCTGCGTTCTTTAAAGAATGTCACCATTATTACCAACGCACTGACGACAGAAGTACTAGGCGACGGTAATAAAGTAAATGGCCTGACCTATAAAGACCGCAATACAGACGACGAAATCAGTTTAGAATTGGAAGGTATTTTTGTTCAGATTGGCCTGGTACCGAATACTGAATTCCTTAAAGAGGCAATGGAGTTAACCCCACGTGGTGAAATTGTAGTTGATAGCCGGGGCGAAACCTCCATCCCAGGTGTTTATGCAGCCGGAGATGTGACAACCGCACCTTACAAGCAAATTATTATTGCTATGGGTAGCGGCGCCAACGCCTCACTGGGTGCTTTTGATTACCTGATCAGAAACAGTTTTGAAGGCGATACCGCTTCAGCTGCCTGATTGATTACGAATCAACCAAGTTAATCACTCTCCGCCAGGTCAGGCTTAAGTCTGACCGCCAACCTGAGACTTCCTGACCTGGCACTTTATTCTTCTCAAATGATTTTGACTACTCTCAGGAAGCGTTGATGCCTCCTAATAGTACATATTTCATTTCCAGATACTCATCCAGACCATACTTTGATCCCTCTCGACCAATACCTGACTCCTTGATGCCTCCAAATGGGGCCACTTCTGTAGATAACACACCCTCATTGACAGCCACCATGCCGTACTCCAGCGCTCCAGCTACCCTGAATACACGACTAAAGTCATTAGTATAAAAGTATGCAGCTAAACCATATTGGGTATCGTTAGCCATTCTGATCACGTCCTCTTCGCACTGAAACCGGAAGACAGGGGCTATGGGGCCAAACACCTCTTCCTGATAGCACTTCATCTCCCTGGAGGCATCCGCCAGAACAGTTGGCTCATAGAACAGACCACCCAGACTATGAGAGCGGCCTCCTGTGAGCAGTCGGCCTTTTTTGGCTAACGCATCATCAACAATACTCCTGATCCTCAGCAGTGCAGCCTCATTGATTAAAGGCCCCTGATTGAAGTCGCCATCAATTGCAGGACCCACCGTAAGTCTGGAAACCGCTTCGGAAAACTTCTCAACAAACTCGTCATAGACACCATCCTGGACAAACAGACGATTCATACAAACACAGGTCTGACCTGAGTTCCGATACTTGGAGGCTATCGCACCCTGAACCGCCTGATCGACATTGGCATCATCAAAAACGATGAAAGGCGCATTGCCACCTAACTCCAGTGAGATTTTTTTAACCGAGCCCGCACATTGCTTCATTAATAGTTTGCCTACAGCAGTCGATCCAGTAAACGACAGTTTCTTTATGACAGGACTGCCCGTTAACTCAGCACCGATTTCTTTGGCATCACCTGTGACAATATTAATAACACCTGCTGGAATACCCGCTCGTTCTGCCAGTTCTACCAGGGCAAGAGCCGACAGAGGCGTCAGCTCCGAAGGCTTGATAATAATGGTACAGCCTGCTGCCAGGGCAGGAGCTACTTTTCGAGCGATCATGGCATTAGGGAAATTCCAGGGCGTTATTGCAGCAACCACGCCGACCGGTTCCCGTGTGACCAGCACTCTCTGGCTGCTTTTGGTAGCAGGAATCAGATCACCATAAGCTCGTTTAGCTTCTTCGGCGTACCACTCTATGAAAGAAGCACCATACCTCACTTCGCCCCTGGACTCTGACAACGGTTTGCCCTGTTCAGTGGTCATCAGCATGGCCAGATCTTCCTGATTCTCCCGGATCAAGGTGTACCACTTGCGGAGTAAACCAGAACGTTCTGCTGCTGTTTTTGCTCGCCATCCTATAAAGGCTTCTTCTGCTGCTTTGATTGCGTTAAGAACATCTGAAGCCGCCAGCATGGGGATATGGGCAATCACCTTACCTGTAGCCGGGTTTTGAACGGGAAGCGTTTCTATGGCGCTGACCCACTTACCATTGATGTAGGCCTGCTGTTTGAAAAGACCGGAGTCGTTCAGTTTCATGGAGAACCCCTTGATAGTGCACGGCTTCAATGAACGAAGAGGCCTGGAGGTTGTTCACAACCTTAAAGTGTTTTGACACCCATGATCTTGAAAATCGAACAGGTCATAGCTGGCACGTTTTACATGCTGGGCATAGGCCATATCAAAAGCGTTCTGAACATCGGCTTCCAAATCGTTCCCGGCGATTTTGTCACATGAACAAGTCTCTCACTACCGTCGATGTGGGCCGCTCAGGGATATTTCTTTTGATGAACTGGAAAATCCGAAGGCACTGGAAGGCAGGATGTCTGAGAACTGCTACTGTTTTTCTTTTTTCCACAAAACAAAAACCCCAGCCGATCACTCAACTGGGGTTTTGCTTTATTCAATGCCTGG
>NZ_JAHHPQ010000432.1:0-9754 GCF_024606245.1 Endozoicomonas sp. SESOKO2 | reverse complement strand
GTAATGATACGCTTCGTGGCGGTGCCGGGGCCGATACGCTGGACGGAGGGGCGGGTGAAGACACCGTTGATTACAGCAGTGAAACCAGCGGCGTCACGGTTAATCTGGACACTGGTGCAGCCACTGACGGTAGCGGCGCTACTGACACCCTGACCAGTATTGAGAAAGTTCTGGGCTCCAACAATACGGCCTCAGGGGACGATCTCACCGCTTCCAGCACGGTAGCTAACGTACTGGAGGGTAATGCCGGTAACGACACCTTAACGGGTTTTGCTGCAGATCAACTGATTGGCGGAGCCGGTGACGACATTCTCAATGTCGATCTGGCAGCCCTGCAAAACAATGCCACACGGATAGACGGTGGCGCTGACAGCGACACCCTCAATCTGAACAACGGTGGCACCTGGGATCTGGGTAATTTCACCAGCCTTATTGATAATGTTGAAAAGATTGATTTCAGCGATGGAAGTGCCGATACCATCACTATCTCCATGAATGATGTCAGTGCTCTTACCGGAAGTAACAGTCTGACCATTGATGTTGATGGCAGTAACACTGATGGTATTACTGTGAATGATGAGACCAGTGTTGATACCAGTAATGCCAATCAGCACATATACAGCGACGGTACTAATACCATAACCGTCAACTTCCTCTGATGGATTCAGGCCAGTAGGTTCAGAGGGCGCCAGGATAACTAAAAGAGCGCCTTTTATGCTTAAATTCAACCTCAAAGATTGTTTCCTCACCATTTGCCATCATATGGGGGCCGATGTTGTCAGAGAAGATTTAGAGACACTCACGCAAGATGGTCAGGAGTTTGATCATCGGCGCCTTAAACAGGCCGCTGCCTACTGTGGCCTGGACATGATAAAAAAATGCAGCGGACTTAATGATATTACGGAAAACGACTTACCCTGCATCATTCAGTTAAAGAAAAAAAAATTCATGACCATCACCGAAATTCGTAACGGTGAGTATTTTGTAGCATCACGAAAACATCCTCTGGGATTATGGTTGTCTTTGTCACGATTAGCATCGGTTTATACCGGCACGCTTTTCTGTTTCAGTGAACAACAGGACAAAGCCACTGCCAGCAAGCTATTGATGCCTGCCTGGTTTCGCGCACAGATGAACGAACTCCGACCTCACTACGTTCAGGTATTGCTGGCGACCCTGATGGTCAATCTACTGACTCTGGCGCTACCGTTATTCACCAATATGGTGTTCGACAAACTCATCCCAACCTTTGCTACTGATACGCTGCTTGTTCTGGGGATTGGCATGCTGTTGGTAGTGACCTTTGATTTTGTCTTGCGCTGGCTCCGCACTTATTTTGTCGATGAGGCCTGCCGGGTTATTGAAAAGCGCAGTGAACAGTTCATCATGGGCCGCCTTGTTCAGCTGAAACAGAGTGAACTGCCTGACTCTACGGGTCGCATTACCCATGCTGTGGAAAATTTTGCCCGGGTTAAAGAATTTCTGTCCGGAACGGTGGTGTTATCATTTCTGGATGCACCATTTTTTATTCTGTTTACTCTCATAATAGGAATGATCAGTGGCGTCATGGCACTCATTCCTATTGGCATTGCGGCCTGCCTGATACCGATTGCGATATTCAGCTATCGAGGCACGCGTCATCGTGCCAGCCAGCTGACCCGCGCCAACAATGCCAAAAGTGCCTTTCTCTACGAAGTGAGTTCAGAGCTGGAAGCCATTAAAACCCTGGGTGCGACACGCAAGACTCAGGCGCGCTGGCGTAGTTTGGTCACCCGTTCTGCCTGGGCATCGCTGGCCAGTAAACAGTCTAATATTCTGCTCAACACCCTGGTGGCAAGTGCCAGCCAGATTGTGGTCATCGGCATGCTTGTCCTGGGTGTCTTCCAGATACACAGCGGTAATCTTTCGTCTGGCTCTCTGTTTGCCTGCATTATTCTTGGTAGCAGGGCCATTGTTCCGCTGATGAGTCTGGCCATGGCAGTTAATCGCCTAAGCTTCTCCATCAAGGCATTGAAAGAGATTAACGATCTGCTGGGTCTGGCAGGAGAGGATGACTGCAACGATAAGCTCAATGTTCCAACCCTGAAAGGAGTGATTGAATTCGATAAAGTGTCCTATCGATATAAAGCCACGGAACCTGAAATTCTGAAGAACATCAGCCTGAAGATTGAGCCGGGAGAGCGGGTAGCCATACTGGGTGCATCTGGCTCCGGGAAAAGTACACTCATCCGCATGATTCAGGGGCTGGTGGAACCGACTGAAGGCAATGTAATGATCGATGGTCGCAATCTGCAGCACCTTAATCTGGACCATTACCGCAGCCACTTCGCCGTGGCACCTCAAAAACCCTCCGTATTCGCTGGCACACTGAAAAGTAACCTGATGCTCGGACAGAGTTCAGCATCCACTAAAAAGCTGGATGAAGCCTGTTATGGGGCTTGTCTGGATGGATTTGTCCAGAAGTGCTCCCGGGGCTATGCCCACGAAGTTTTAGAACGGGGCGAGAATCTCTCCGGTGGTCAACGACAGGCACTTTGCCTGGCTCGTGCTCTGTTGCGTCGGGGTCGTTTACTGATCCTTGATGAACCCACCAGTGCCTATGATAATTACAATGAAACGCTTTTCTGTCAGCGTCTTCCGGGTATCCTGGAAGACGACCAGACGCTGATTCTTGTCACTCACCGGCAAAACCTGTTGCAATTGGTGGATCGGATTATCGTGATATCGGAAGGTCGTATCATCGGTGACGGTAGTCGCAGTCGCGTGCTGAAGGAGCTCAATTTTCAACGGTCAGTCACATCTTCAACACCTACTGCATAATCAAAAGCCTTTTTAATGGGCGGGAGTGATGTGCGCTTCAGTCTCACCCTCCCCTGCCAGCGGCCCCACAGTTCCGGGCGAATAGCCGGATTATTGATGCCGATGTAATAAAATTGCTGTGCCTTGCCTGATTTCAGTTCCGGGAAAGTATGTGCTTTGACAAGTTCGTCATTGGGTGCAACGAAACTCAACGTTACCTGATCACCCGTTGACAGCCCGATGAACCGGACCCAAAAAAACAGGCGCTGGTTTTTGTCACCAGCACCGTTATTAAAATTTCCACTTTCAATCGACTGGTAGTTGACCGGGGGAGTGCTATTGAAACCCTGATCCAATAGCAACCCCGGGAGGTAGGTTATCCTGTTGTCTTCGATCCCGAGCCACAGACTGTTGAGCGTATCCCCACACTCGCTTCTGTCTGGTTTTCCGATAAACGGGTCAATCGTCTTATTGTGATGTGTCACCTGAAAATGGACATGGGGAAATTCGGTTAATCCCGACAGGCCAATTTCTCCCAGTGACTGCCCCTGTTCGACCTGATCACCTTTTTTGATGGTCAGACTCCCCTTTTTCAGATGGCCATAAATGCTGCGCCAGCCATCCCCATGCTGGATAACAACGGCATTGCCCAGACCGATCTGTTTTATTTCCTTACGTCGGGCAGGTTCCAGATAAGTATCCGCAATGCCATCCCGTGTCGCGACAACCGTGCCATCGGCTGCTGCCAGCACAGAAACACCTTTATTCATTTGGGGCAGGTTAACTAACCTGATATCGGTACCAGAATGGCCGTCATAGGTTTGCTGGCGGCACTGATAGTCGCTGTGGCCCGAAGTGGGGTCATGGTCAACATAGTTTTGGATAAAGCAATCAACACCATAATGACAAGCCACCGGGAAAATAAAATCCAGACTGTTGTCAGCCGAAGCGGCCAGACTCCAGATCAGAGGAATGATATGCCGGTGAACCCTCACGTCTCAATTTCCTTTTATTCTGGCCTTCATATCCTTAATCGCCCTGGACATGGAAATGAACATCTTTTCCATTCGTGACTGCCTGATTTGGCTGTCCTGGTTATCTTCCTGAACTTTATCGGAAAGTGCCTGCAACTGCAGAGAGACACCTTTAAGTTCGGTGGCAGAGGCGTCTGTTTTCTGTGCGATGAATGCTTTCAGCTCGGTGACCTGCTCAGTGGTTTTCCCATGACTGCGCCCCAGAGCCTGCTGCTCATTCAGCAGAGCATTGACAATCTGAACCAGCCGATGCTTGCTTTCCTGTACTGCGCCCAGTGCTTCTATACTGGCATCGGCCTGAGTAGAGAACATCTGGCGCAGTTTTTCTGATTCCCGCAATTGCAGCTCTGCTTGCGCTAACTGATCCGACTGGAGTCTGGCAGAAGTTTCAATATGTTGTTCAGTCCGTAGCAGGGATTCAGACAGCCCGGAGGTCTCATTGGCCAGCTCACGGTGATTATTGTTGAGTAAAGTGATCAGGTTTTGCCACTGCCTGTCATCTGCAGATTGAATACTGATTCTCTTCAGAGTATTGGCGATGGTACTGAGCTGGGTGGTAATCTGCTCCAGTTGCCCGTTTCCGATGGCTGGAGCGGCAGTGGTCGTAGCCGCTCCACCATTAGAACTTCTCTCAACGGTGTGCTCAGCCAGCCAGTTTTCCATGGCAGAGGTGAAGTAATGGCCGGCCTTGTCCAGGCTGAGCAGAAAAATACCCAGCACCAACGAAGTACTCAGACCCATAAGGGAAGAACCGAAGGCGGTGCTCATGCCGCCAAGAGGCCCTTCCAGACCTCGGATCAGCTTGATCAGGGTTTCCATAATATCACCGCCATCCAAGCCTCCTGCCAGATCAGACAGGATGCCCCCGATGGAGCCAATGGTGATGGTGAGGCCAAGGAAAGTTCCAAGTAGTCCGATAAAAACCAGCAGGTCGGTGAAGTAGCGAATGAAGGCGGACTTTTCGCTCATACTGTCCTGCAGAGAGTCTACCAGAGCTCGGGTTGCTGGTGCCGAGAGTCTGATAACACCCAGAGATGCAACATTGTTTTTGAGCAGGGTGACAGTTGGCCCCATCAGGTGCATCTTCAACGGTTTCGGTTTGCCCTGCTCGTTCTGGCTGCTCCTGTCTCTTTGGATGTTCTGATCGCCCGGATCATCCGAACCGTCCTGGTCGGCTTTATTTTCAAACAAGATCTCATCCAGTTTGGCAACCACCAGAACATCATCTTTAAGATGATACACATAGATGAAGCAGAGCACCGAACCGACTATGAATACCGATAAAATCGTACCGTTCAGCGGCAGATTTGACATAAGTGCCGTGATAAAAAAATCTCTGGAAAAATAAACCAGGATAATGCTGGCTACGACGACAAACTGCATACGCCTTATGAAGCTCTCTATTCTTTTCGGGTTGGCAATATGCAGCTCAGACATGTCCTTATTATCCCTTTTTGTCCGTGTTGCCCGTCGTTCTCTCGCCTGTCCTCTGAAACATCATTGGGACTCGTCTGCCAGACTTCGCACTGTGTTGATGACATCATTCAGGTAATAGCGGATTTTCAGCGTACTCTTGTAATACTCAAACCGGAACACGGCGCTCTGGACTCGACTGTTATGGTAATCCCCCTGGGCTGTGGTGATATCCAGCAGGGTCTTTTCACCCAATTCAAATTCTTTGTAATAGAGGTCGACAATTTCGCGGTTGGTTTCCAGTGCCTCTTTATTGACGGCCTTTTCATCTCTTAACTTCAACATCGCGCTGTAAGCTTCCTCTGCCTCTTTTTCCAGTGCCAGTGTTGCCTCTCGTAACTGATGATTAGCCCGCATCACTTTGGCATTAGTTTCATCAACATTGCTTCGGGCCTTGAATCCGTCCCAGATGTCATAACTCATTGTGATACCGGCAGCCTGTGTGCTTGACCATTTGCCGTTGGTGTCCAGAGAGTTTTCCCTGTTGGTTTCAATTTTCAGGTCAAATTTGGGATATAGATCGGAACGGGCTTTGTCTCGATTTTCTTTGGCGAACTCAATGTTTTTTCTGAGAGACTGGATCTGATAACTCCGGGTTGTTGCAAATTCGACCAGTTCCTTCGGGGTTTGCTTGATGACCAGTCCGTCCAGCGAAGGAATTGTCAGGTTTTCTGGCTCAATGTTCGTCAGGCTTTTAAAGGTTTTACGGGCAAACGTCAGGTCTGTCTGATACTGGATCAGCTCAAGCTGGGCATTCTGGCTCAGACTGGTCAGACGCTGAACATCAGATTTGCTGGACGCACCTGTCTGATTTCGGGTTTCAAGGATGCCCAGAAAACGATCGTAAAAGGCGATATTCTCTTTGATATATCTGATCACTTCCTCAAGCTTGAGTATCTCCAGAAAGGTGTTTGAGGTGAGCAGGACGAGCTGCTCACGGCCGTTATTAAGATCCTGCTGGTAGGCATTTAGCTTGTATTTTCTGGCGCTGATCTGGTTAGAAGTCCGACCAAAATCGTACAACACCTGATTAAGAGTTACTGATGATTTGCGCTTTTGCTGCCAGGAACTGTCTGAATTGTTGCTCTTGCCACTTTCCAACTGGAGGGTAACCTTGGGGTGGTAGTTGGCGTAACTCTTGTCCAGTTGAGCCTCTCCAACCTCAACCGTAGCCTCCAGAGACTTCAAGGTCGGGTTGATCTCCAGTGCTTTGTTGACCGCTTCAGGTAACGATAAGGCACTCACTGGAGAGATAAGAATTAATAAACTCACCCCGAGCAGACTTTTTAGTTTCATAAAATTTGATCCTGCCTGTCCTGATTTTTTTGCCGCGTACCCCTACCCCATCTCTTCAATCCAATGGATATAGGACTTTAAAAGCCTCAGAGTCTTATTCGGCCCACAGCACGAAAACTGCAAAGGATCGCTTCTTTTAGTATTCCGTTTTGCGGTAAACATTTATTAAGAAACGCATCAGACAGGCGATAGATAACCAGACAACAGTTGATGTAACGGTTCCTGTTTGAATTTCTACACTACACATCTGCAACTGGAGCACAATGGCTAAAAAAGTTGAAAGCAACCCATGGCCCGGATTTGTGGATGCTCTTTCGACCACACTGCTGGTCTTTGTTTTCCTGGTCGTTGTGTTGGTTATGGTCGTTTCTGCGCTGAGTGTTCAGGTGGGTTATGATATTGCGCAGTCGTCTATTGAAGCTGAGCATGCGGCAGCCGGCTCAACCGAAGGACTGGAATCGGGTCAGCAAGCCTCGGTGGAATCGGATATTGAGAAGGAAATCATTTCTGAAGCCATGAGCGTTAATTTAGAGAGCCAGGTATCCACAGAGATTAAGAGTAAACTCATTCGCATAAAGTACGAAGATTTCAACTCACGTCTTTCTGAAGCGGCAAACAAGGAGCTGGAAGAATGGGTTCAGGCAAACATAGCTGATTTTCAGGGTAAAACGATCCATGTTATTAGCCTGCTCAATAGCAGAAGCCTGGCGAAAACGGTTTCTTACGAAATTGCATTCAACCGAATTTCTCAAGTTCGAAAAATTCTTCTGGATGCTGGCATGCCCGCTGAATTTATCAAAATCAGACTGGACGAATCCGGCACCGAGCAACGAAACCAGGTGGTTATCAAACTGGTGGATAACGAATAATGATGAAGCCACTGCTTACCCGAATGCGGCACCGATCGTTTTCCCGCTATTCCATCATTTTTACCATCACTTTTATCGTTCTGTGTTTTCTGGTCTGGTCAGCCATTATCGAAATAGATGTGGTCGTCAAGAGCAATGGTCGGGTGACTACTTTCAGCAATAACCGTGTGGTTGAGCATCTGGAAGGCGGTATTCTTACCGAACTGCACGTGCAAGAAGGGCAGCGGATTCACAAAGACATGGTATTGTTTACGGTGATGAATCCTTCCTTGACCGAGAATATCAGCATTTTGAACCAAAGACTCAGAGGGCTGACCGCAAAAGCGCAACGATTGTATGCGGAAATGACGGGTAAAGAACTGATCGCTGCGAGCAAACAAAAGACTCGGAATAACGAGCATTATCTTAACGAACAAGAGTTGTATAAAAAACGTGCCAGAAAGCTCAGCGAACAAATCTCCATTGTCCGCCAGCAGATTAACAAAGAAGAAGCCCAGTTATCTGAGCTTGACCAGGTCATTAAGGACATGAAAAACGAACGGGCGGTAGCTCAAAAGCAGTTGGATATACTGACGACGCTTCTTCAGGAAGGTGCTGGTTCGATTCATAATCAGCTGGAAAAAAAGATGGCGTTGCTGAAAATTGAGACCAGAATCAATCAGTCAATGAAACAGATTCCGGTCATTGCTGCCAACCTGTCAGAGCTGCGTTTAAAGAAAAAAAAACTGATGACAGATTTTCGTGAAGAGGCACAGCATAATTACAACAAAGTCCGGTTAGAAATTGTTCAAATTCAGGCACAGATTCACTCTTCCAGTGAACGGCAGGTCCGTAAAAAAGTGGCGGCACCGGTTACAGGTACTCTGCATACCCTGCATGTCAATACTATTGGTGAGGTCGTATCGCCGGGTTCGATATTGGCAGAGATAGTGCCAGATGGAGTTCCCCTGATGGTAGAAGCTATGGTGGCACCACATGACAGAGCCAGAGTCTGGCCCGGTCAGTCAGTGAATGTTCGGGTTTCTGCCTACGATTATACGACTTATGGCTCTCTGAGGGGCAAGGTTCTGGAGGTGAGTGCTGACACTTATGTAGATAGTGTCACGGCTAAGCATTACTACAAGGCTATGATTGAGACGGAAAGTTCAGGGTTTGATGAAAATAATCAGTTGATCCCGGGTATGACCGTTGAACTCAATATACTGGCAGGTAAACGCACGCTTCTTGGTTATCTGCTGGGGCCGTTGTCTGAATCCATTCAATTTACTGCGAGACTGTAATTCAATTTGTGTCAACGCTCGTGGCCCTTATCGGGCTCCACGCTGAGCGAAACTCCGTCCAAAAATCTTAGTGACAAGGGATCCTGAAGTTTAAAAAAACCTGTTGCACCTTTCTATAAAGAGAAGAGAGCGTTGGAATTGATACCCCGCTATTTAAAATAGCTATCACACGGAGGCTGACCGAGAATAGACTGCCCCTCCGCGGCAACTGCTCCTGCATTGCTCTATCAGCCTGTCGAACTTAAGGCTGTCCTACTGCGGTTGTTGTCATTAGCGGAGCTCCCAATTTCTGCTTTCCCTTGGTAGAGAGAAGGTCAGCTACTTCGAATACGTTCAATTTCGAGGTTAATTATCCCTTAGCAAACGTTATGGCCTATTATCTTCCTGTCTGCGCTTCGCTGTGGTCGTTACCTTCCACCCCGCAAGACTTGGTACACAGCTGCCGACCACAGCTTTACCGTGGCGACCATTTCAGGTCGCAAGATTGTACGCGCTTCAAGGCGCACCTCCACCAGTACCATACTGCAACAGTTTGAATACAACTTTCCTATCATTGTGATAGCCATTGCCAATTTCCAGTTTCAATTCCTTGTTTATAAACTTTATTTTATACAACAGGAGGATTACCCCATGAATGCATCCAGCCAGATAGAGAAAAAACAGGATAGTTTCAATGTTCCTGCTCAGCAATCCAACAAGCAAAGTGATTGCAATTTCAACAATGACTATTATGGAGACCGGGTCTGCCGTGCACCTTCTAATCCGAAAGAAATGGCAAAATGCAGAGTTGATCATCAATAAATTCATGATTGAGTACTAAAACTGCCTAAAATCGTTCCGGACGATCCTGTTACTTCCGGGTTTGGATGGGAGCACGAAAATAAACGACGCATTGCTTAAGAAGTTTTGTCGTTCTTTCGGGTGACATTACATTGTCCTGTAACGGATAAACAAAAACCCCAGCCGATCACTCAACTGGGGTTTTGCTTTATTCAATGCCTGG
>NZ_JAHHPQ010000431.1:0-1860 GCF_024606245.1 Endozoicomonas sp. SESOKO2 | reverse complement strand
CGTGCAAGAGTAGACTTTTAATGGTTCTATCCTTTGTTTTCTATGGCCAGGAGCAGTGAGGATAGACGAGAGGATAAGGGTCAAGGAACTTAAAACAGAGGGGTTCATGGATTCTCTCATCCACGGCAAACGTACCTGGCAGGGACAAGCCTTTCATGGCGTCGTCGAAGCAGGTTGATGATTTCGTAGTGCCACATGGGCATTAAGACATGCTGGCCCTCCTGAGCTTATGAAAGGATGTAATCGCCGATACAGACCAGATCGCGAGTAAGGTCAAAAATTGCCATTTCCTCTTCTGTCAGGCCTTCCCTCACGGTGCGAGACGCTTCATCACCCAGTGTGCCGATGAACTCCTTCAGCTTATTGAAAAACTCTTCTGCGGAGCAGGCACCAAGGTTGTAATCATCGACAAGTTCTTTGAAATTCTCCCGCAAATCCTGCCTGCATTTATTCCTGGCCACCATAGGTGTGAGCTTACGCTCTATCAGATTCTTAAATATTGTTCAAATAAGAAACTTTTTTGCTATTCGGCGGTCAAAAAAGATAGTTGAGCATTTCTGATATCGGCAAGACTGAAATTCAGTATTCTGAAACCCATCAGCGGGAACAGGGTGTTCAAAACTTTATAACCAGTAACAAAGTGCGGTGTTCTGTTTTTGGAAAGCACATTGGAAAGCACAAAAGTTGCATTTTTTAGGGAGTTTTAATTATGTTTCCAAGTCTGTCAACGATTTATATTCCGGTCCGATCTTCACCAACAGTATCTGATAATACTATCAATAAATTGGACGTCACGAATCCGCAGGGTGACATTGAGTCCAGTATTGATCTGAATGAAATGCGTGCCAAGGCCAAGGAAAAGAGTAATCTGGTTTGGGCAGGAATTGTCAGCACTGACGTTGATAAAATAACTCATCATGAAATAAAGGTGGCCAGTGGTGAGTCACTTTTTCTGAAGTTTCGTGGATTACGACCAAGTTATGATTGCAAGTTTCGTGTGACTGCCATCAGGCATCGGGATGTGAAAATATTTCTGGTCAGCGACTATACCGATCAGCGAGTGATAGAGGCTTCCGAGATAGTTGGCAAAGAGGGGCAAGATAAAATATTTGTCCTGGCTGATGAGTTGCCAGATTATGCTGAAAGAATGCGAAGTTTTCATCCCTTGTTGCCTAATATCCAGGGCGCTGACGTGAAGGATTTAATAAGCCATCTGGCAAGTAAGGGGTTTTATCTCAAAGATGGCTTTGTCCGCTGTAATGGCTGTGAATACCGTGTACCTCTGGAGGAGTTTACCAAGAAAATCAACTCCCCGGAGAGTTATCTGGCATCAATGAAATCAATGCTGCCTTTTCTTAATGACGTATTGTTCAAAAGCGATGCTAATGAACACGATGATAACAATTGTTTTCTGGCCACAACGGATAAGAAAACATTTCTCCGGGTTAGTCACGCGCCAGATCCCAAAGTCGAAGGTGGGTTCAGAGAACAGGGGCACTATACTGTCTGTCAGCATAATGGCACTAATTACATCAAGTACCCAAGCTATACCAAACGGTGGTCCTACAATAAATTGAAAGAAGTGTATGCAAAGAGTTGGGAAAAGAAGTATGCTGATCGCTTCCTGGATCACGATAGTTATTCTCTTCTGTTTACCACAACGGTTCCAAAATCGGCAATGCTGTCTCAGGATGATTTAATTTATGAGGCTTCGCAGATTAAAATCGATCTTGACAGGTTGAGGCAAAAATATAATGATTTTCAGTGCCTCGTGAATCAGTCATCGGTTCATAATCCAGAGTTGGCCAAAGCATTAAACTTGCCTGCGATACAAAGCCTTTTATCCCCTGAAATTGGCCT
>NZ_JAHHPQ010000430.1:0-11861 GCF_024606245.1 Endozoicomonas sp. SESOKO2 | reverse complement strand
CCATCTAGGGAAGGCGTGTTGAAACAGGAAGCCTGTTAGGTGACTAACGGGAATCCCCCACTATAACCGCTTGCGGTTTAGTGGTGGGAGGATGTCAATCCTGCATTTCCAGTTCTTCATCATCGACCAGCAGCCAGGTATCCAGACGCTGTGCCAGTTGATCAACACCGGTTTTCTTCAGGGCAGAAAAAAGTTGCATGGAAATTTGCGGATACTCAGAGAGTTCTCTTTTTAGATGATTCAGGGCTTGTTTGGCGACACCAGACTTCAGCTTGTCACTCTTGGTTAACAGAATATGCAGTGGCATTTCAGATTCAATGCTCCACTGGACCATCATCCGGTCAAACTCCTTCAGAGGGTGGCGGATATCCACCAGTAGCACAAGACCGATCAGAGACTCTCTGTTGGTTAAATAATCATCGAGATGTTTTTGCCATTCGATTTTCATCGCTTCCGGCACTTTGGCGTAGCCGTAACCGGGAAGATCAACCAGATGGATGCTCTCTTCAATATTGAAGTAGTTGATCAGCTGGGTGCGTCCGGGTGTTTTACTGGTGCGGGCAATTTTTGAGCCCACCAGAGTATTCAGGGCACTGGATTTACCGGCGTTGGAGCGACCCGCAAAAGCGACTTCCCTGCCATTATCGGGCGGGCACAGTTTCAGCCTGGGGGCGCTGGTTAGAAATTTGGCCTTGCGATAATTTAAACCGCTTCTGGGTTCACTCATGTGTCAGACCTGTCAGCAAGCTCCCTGGTCAGGGAGTTTTACCATAGAAATGAAAAGTGGGCGCAATTTTGCTTGACTTGTGGATCAAATGGAATAGCTGAAAAGCAATTGCCGACGATTGGCAGCCGGTTATCATGAGCCAGATGTCCCGGGAAAAAACAGTTTGTCTGAACAGCGGCGAATTTACTGGGCTCGACCACCTATCGGAAAATAGCAATAAGGTATATAATGGCGGTCGTTTTGAGGCATATGCAGCCATTTTAATCCACCATTTTCAGAATAAAGGCCGAAAACAGGTCGAAAAAATCAGCTGAATAATGAGGATGTTTGTAAAGACAGAGAGGTCTCCGCCTTTACAAACAGATGCTGAACAGCTGACTGGAAAGGTTGGAATAATAACAGTCACTCATGGCAAGTGCCGTAGCTGGGTCAGGTTAATGAAAAAAGTTATTTTCGCTCTGGTAGTGTCCTTGGGGGTATCAGGTGTGGCATTTGCGAAAGGGGATGCAAATGCTGGAAAAGCCAAAGTGGCAAACTGTACCGCCTGCCATGGAGCAACAGGTGTAAGCCTGGCTCCCAATTTCCCCAATCTGGCAGGGCAAGGCGAACGCTATCTGGTTAAACAGATTTCAGACATTAAGGCCGGTAACCGCAGTGTTCCGGAAATGATGCCTTTCGTAGGGCAGCTGACAGAACAGGATATCGAAGATATCGCTGCTTTCTATGCCAGTCAGCCTGCGCCTGAGGGGGTAGCCGATCCTGAAATGGTGGGGCTGGGCGAACAGCTATACCGCTTTGGTGATCAGAAGAAAGGCATTCCTGCTTGCGCTGCCTGTCACTCTCCAACCGGTCAGGGTAACCCTTTGGCAGGCTTCCCGAAAATCAGTGGTCAGCACGCTCAGTACACGGCTAAGCAGTTGCGTGATTTCCGCGAGGGCGTTCGTATGAATGATGGCGACACCAAAGTGATGAGAAGCATCGCTGAAAAGCTGAGCAATAAGGAAGTGGACGCTCTGTCCAGTTATATCAGTGGTCTGCGATAACAGATAACACTATCGGCTGTTTAAGAAGAGCTGATAGTGCAGTGGTTTAGCCATAAGCGCAAAAAGCGGTTTGCAATGATGAGTTGCAAACCGTTTTTTATGACTGGAAGGAAGAGGGACATATTTTCTTCGTCTGAGCTTTTTACCATGAAAAATGCCAATCAATGGTACTCCTGTGCAAGCCTGCCCTGCGTATAACCGATTTACGAACCAACGAACGTATCAAATTCAGGCAGACGGGCCCCCGGACTTCTGTTAACTTGTCATCAGATAGATCATTATAAAAGGCTTGGAGTGTATTTAGATGCCAAAACAACTGAAATTTTTATGGTTGGCTCTGGTTTTGCCATTAATGGCGCAGGCTGCTGTAGAGGACAAATACAAGGAAGGTCAGGATTACCAGGTTCTGTCTAACCCGGTTCAGACTTCAGTGAAGAAAAGCCAGATCGAAGTGGCAGAAGTCTTCTGGTATGGCTGCCCGCATTGTTACACTCTGGAACCCATTGTTGCGCGTTGGAAGCCTTCTCTGGAAAAGGACACTCGTGTAGTTCGTACGCCTGGTTTCTTTGGTCCAAACATCTGGAAAGCCCATGCCCAGCTTTACTACACTCTGGAAACTATGATTCCTGAAGAGAAAAAACTGAACGAAATACACGAAAGTATTTTTGCTGAAATTCAGAATCGGAATAACCGTCTTGGCGACGTGAGAGCCATGGGGGACTTTCTTCAGAATCGCCACGGTATTGATCCCAAGCAATTTGCCAGCTTCTATAACTCCTTCGGAGTTCTGAACCTGATGAATCAGGGTGGTTCAAAAATCAAAGGTTATCAGTTAAACGGTGTTCCAGCTTTGGTAGTTGATGGCCGATATGTTATTGAACCCAGGGTGGGGTTGGAAAACATGCCTGTTATTGCTGATTTCCTGATCAAGAAGGTGCGTGATGAGCGTGCAGCCAAGGCAGAGCCTGAGGCTAAGCAAGCGTCACAGGCAAAAAGCTGAACATTATGACCCCTTCAACAAGATAGATGCTGGACTGAACAGCATCCGGAATTCAGGTTTCACTGATGCCGATTAGAGCTTTGAAGGGGGCCTTGTCTTCTCGTTTGAAGAGGGACAGAGCTCCGGGATCCGTTCACCGCAGTGAGCTGGTTTACAACCCCCGATCACAAAAGCCCGGGCACATTCGTCTGCTGAGCTTTAATATTCAGGTAGGCATCAATACTCAGCAATATGGTCATTATCTGACTCGCGGCTGGCAACACCTTTTACCTCATTCCAGGCGGGCAAGAACACTGGATCAGATTGCTGCTGCCCTCCCCGATTTTGATCTGGTCGCTCTTCAGGAAGCCGACGGTGGAAGCCTCAGAAGCGGTTTTATCAATCAAACCGAATACCTTGCCCTTAAATGCCAGTTTCCATATTGGTATCACCAGTTGAATCGAAATCTCGGCAAGCTGGCGCAGCACAGCAATGGATTCCTGAGTCGCTTCAAGCCCACTATTCTTGAAGATCACAAACTGCCCGGATTGATTCCGGGACGGGGAGCAATCGTTGCCCGGTTTGGAGATACCCGGAACCCTTTAGTCGTGGTGATGATGCATCTGGCTCTCAGCCAGAGGGCCAGAAATGGCCAACTTTCCTATATCAGAGACTTGGTCAGAACTTACAATCATGTGGTTCTGATGGGCGATATGAATACCCACGCTGAACAACTGCTCAATAACTCACCACTGAAAGACACTGACTTGCAGGCTGTTCATTCAGAACTAAATACTTTTCCCAGCTGGCGCCCCAGTCGCTCACTGGACCATATTCTGGTCAGCCCTTCCTTGATAGTCCATCAGTTCGGTGTCCTTAATCTGCCTATTTCAGATCATTTGCCCATCGCAGTGGAAGTGGAAGTACCAAAGAGTGTGATTTTGGAAACAACACTATGACCGCCAGGAAAATAGGCATATTGGGTTCTGCGTTTAACCCGCCAACATTGGGGCATCTGGATGTATTGGAACAGGCCCGGCAGCAGTTTGACCTGATATTGCTGGTGCCCAGCGCTGCCCATGCTTTTTCCAAGTCGATGCTACCGTTTCATCACCGGATGGCCATGTGCCAGCGGCTGATGAACTCAGTACAACTGCCCCAATGTCAGATAGAAGTTTCTGGGATTGAGCAGGAAATGCTGGCAGATAATCCCGAAAAGCCAGTCTATACCTTTGATTTGCTGGAACGTTTAGAGCAGAAGTACCCCGGGGATCAGCTCGGGTTTATCAGAGGACCCGATAATGCGGATCCCCGGAACTGGAAGCGCTTCTATCGATCTAAGGACATTGAACAGCGCTGGCAGGTCTTTACTGCCCGTGAACGTCAGAATATTCGCAGTACCCGGGTAAGGGAGTTATTGGTTTCGGGGAGTTCAGACGATAACAACCAAAAAGCCCTGGCTGCTTTGCTGCTGCCTTCGGTTCATGATTACATTCTTCAGCATCATTTATATCAATAAGGTGTGCTATGAAATTATCTGGTTTTGGAGTCGAAGACACTCATATTGAAAGCGAAGAACGAGTCTGGTCTGGATTTCTGAAGCTATGCCGATATAAAGTCAGACATGCCCTTTTCCGGGGAGGGTGGAGTAAAGCACTGGATCGGGAAGCGGTTTTGCGAGTGCCCTCTGTAGGTGTACTTCTTTATGACCCGGTTCTGGAAAAAGTGGTGCTGGTCGAGCAGTTTCGCATAGGCCCTCTGATGAGCGATGACGACCCCTGGTTGCTCGAAGTGGTTGCGGGCATATCTGAGCCGGGTGAATCCCTGGAATCGGTTGCTATTCGTGAAGTAAAAGAAGAAGCTGATTGTGAAGTGAAGCATCTTTTACCGGTTTCCAATTTTTACGTCAGCCCCGGTGCAACCAATGAACGTATGATGCTTTATTGCGGCATTGTCGATGCCTCATCGGCTGGCGGGGTTTACGGACTGGCGGAAGAAGGTGAAGATATCAGAGTGCATGTGTTAACAGCAGAACAAGCCTGGCAGATGGTTGTAGATGGTCGTATTTCCAACGCTCCGGCTGTCATTGCGCTGCAATGGTTAAGGTTGAACCATGGAGAACTTAAAGATTATGTTCAATGAAACCAGGCCCGGATTTTTAATACTGATGCTAACAGCAATGCTGGTTCTGACAGGGTGTCAGTCTGGCGGTTTTAATATCTCGGGTGGCCTGGGTGGTACAGCGGCTACTTCAGGTCTTTATCGGGAAGGGTTGCCAGGTACCGCTGACTGGGCCGTCCTTCCCTTTGTTAATCACAGTAAAGCGACCAGTATTACCACTCAGGTAGAAAGAATACTGATGGTTAATTTGCCTTCGCGGGGCATTGAGGAGGCCCGTTTGTACCCTGAGTCGGAAGTGACGACAGCCTCAAAATCTCTGCAAGCAGCTCATCGTTACCAGAATGGCATGCAGTGGGCCAAGCAGAATGACATCAGCTTCGCGCTCGCCGGTGAGATTTTCGAGTGGTATTACGATGACAGTGGCAGGCCCCATGTTTCCATGGGGTTGACGGTTATTGATATCCGCAGTGGTGAAGTGATCTGGGATGTAAACGGTGCCAGTGAAGGCCTGCAGGGCGATGATCTGTTTGATATCAGCCGGGGGCTGATTTCTGATTTGCTACAGTCATTACCTATCAACCGGCGGATTTAGGAGCGGCAGGATGCTATACGCACTCAAAGATGAAAAAGGTGAAATTCAGGCAGTTGCAGACAAGCAACTTACAGAAGACTGGGAGCTCGTCAATCTGGAAGACGAAGCCGTACATACCTTCCTGCAACAAAACCCAACCCTTGGTGGCAAGGTTATGCAGGCGGCGGATGCCGATTTTATTCGCGTGCTTGAAGACCTGATCGACCTGCTCATTGATAAGCAGATCATTCAGTTTACCGAGTTGCCAGATCCAGTACAGAATAAACTGCTGAACCGTCGCCGATATCGTGAGGAGTTACGTGTTCAGGATGACACGACTCATCTGATTGATGGCGGTGATGAGATTTTCTAGTTTCATTACCGCGTATCGGAAATCTGGCCACGTATCGTTTTGCGAGCACTTCCGGTTGGCCAATCTTTTGCCCATTCTTCCTGATGCTCAATCGATTGGTTGGGAATAATCAGACTTTTATCTTCCACCCTCATAGGGAACAGTTTTCCATCGAGGTGATCCAGTTCATGCTGCATGACCCGGGCTGTAAAACCTGACAGGTCTCTTTGCTGGCGCTCTCCCTGTTCGTTATAGCCAACCACTGTGATGCTCTCAGGACGCTCAATCCATGCCCTCATGCCCGGAACCGAAAGGCAGCCTTCCCAGGTCCAGCAAGTGTTGCTGCTGAAGTTGATGATTTGTGGATTGATCCAGAATGCAAAAGGGATGTCTGGAGCCTGAGGATATCTGGATCGGTTGATTTCTGAAATACCGAGACTGAAAACACGGGCGGGCCAACCTATTTGGGGAGCCGCAAGCCCTACTCCCAGGGTACACAATTGCTTTTGCTTGAGGATCTCAAGGTTGTGCTGGAAGTCATCTGAAGTTATTTCTCCGACAGCGACCTGAGGTTGTTCCTGAAACAACAGAGGGTGGCCCATGAGTAATACCTCAGGCTCTTGATTCAGTCTCATAACAAATAGATTCCAGAATAAAATACGCTCTTTGGTTTATAGCCTAATATTGTTGCAGCAAGATAGCCTGAGGAGTAGTGCTTCTATGACAAGAATCTGTTTACGCTACAAATATTCAATCTCCCTGAATTCATGTAATGGCGTACCCTGACGACGATTTATGCAACATTTGTACATTGGTGTGGATGTGGGTTCGGGCAGTGTGCGGGCGGGATTGTTCAACGCGAAGGGAGAGAAAATCGCCCTGGCTGCCAGCCCAATCAAGCAGTTTCGTCCTGCTACGGACTTTGTTGAACAATCGTCGTCTGATATCTGGAAGCAGATATGTAACGTTGTAAAAGATGTAGTGACTGATTCAGCAATCAAGCCGGAGCAGGTAAAGGGAATCGGATTTGACGCAACTTGCTCTCTGGTTGCTGTGGACGCGGATGATTGCCCTGTAACCGTCTCGCCGACGGAACTGGATGATCAGAATATCATCATGTGGATGGATCACCGGGCGTTGGCAGAGACTGCCGAAATGAATGCCACACGAAGTGAGGTTCTGAAGTTTGTGGGTGGTGAAGTCAGTCCTGAAATGGAACTGCCTAAACTGAAATGGTTGAAACGCCACCTACCAAAGCACTATGAACGCACTGCGCGTTTTTTCGACCTGTCGGATTATCTGGTTTATCGCTCCACTGGCAGGGATGTTCGGAGCACTTGTACCAAAGTTTGCAAATGGACTTATCTTGCCCACGACAAACGTTGGGATACCTCTTTGTTCCGGCAGCTGGATTTGGAAGACCTGATTGTTGGTGAAAAAATCGGTCAGGCCATCGTTGACCCGGGCACGCCTGCCGGACAGTTGACGGATGCCGCAGCAATAGCGTTGGGGCTGACCACCAGTACTATTGTTTCTGTGGGCATGATCGATGCCCATGCAGGAGGCGTTGGCATTATTGGCGACCAGCCGGAATCAACCCTCGCCATTATTGGTGGAACCTCTTCCTGTCATATGGCCGTCAGCACAACACCGGTTTTTGTTGATGGTGTCTGGGGGCCATACTGGGGTGCTATGGTTCCGGGCATGTGGCTGAGTGAAGGAGGACAGTCATCTGTCGGCTCTCTGATCGACCACGTTATTCGCGACCATGTTTTTTATCCGGAACTCATGAAACTGGCCGGACGGCAGGAGCGCAGTGAGTATGAAATTCTGAATGAAGAGGTTGCCCGGCTTGAGACTGAAAACCCCTATTTTACTGCTCACTTTCATTTGCTGGGCTATCATCATGGCAATCGTTCACCCCGGGCTAACCCTTATTTAAAGGGCATGGTTTCAGGCTTATCACTGAATGAGAGCCTGACCGAGCTGGCCAAAATTTATATGGCTGCTATTCAGTCAGTGTCCTATGGTACACGTCACATCATCGAAACGATGAACCTCGCTGGTCATCAAATAAATCGCATTCATATGTGCGGCGGAGGTACGAAAAATCCTCTGTGGCTTCGTGAACACGCTAATGCAACAGGTTGTGAAATCGTCCTCAGTAAAGAGGACGAAGCAGTCGTCCTTGGCTCTGCCATGCTGGCGGCAACGGCCTGTGGTGATTATGACGAGTTAAAGGACGCCATGTCTGCTATGTCATCCACAGGCAACGTCATCAAACCTCAAACATCAACCCGGGCTTTTCATGATGCCAAGTACAAGGTCTTTCACGAAATGCACGAAGACCAGATGAAGTACAAAGCCATGATGTGTGGATTTTAGTCAGATGAACACAAAATAACCTGAGCTTTTGGAACTCATAGCCTGATGGAGGCATATTGTGACTGCTATAACTCTGACCCTGCCCGAGAAAAAAGAACCTGGTTCTCTGGAAAATAAAGAAGTCTTCGTTATTGCCAATGGCGACTTGCGGGATACTGCTAACCGGACATGCTGGGGAGTTCAGCAATCTTTTGAGAAAAAACTGGAAGCCGTCTTAAAAGAGAAGTTTGATTTCAGAGTCCGACGTGCTCATCCCGTAAAGGACGCGCAGGGACATGGTTTTATCAGCAACCAGCGTGAAGGCTCTGATGTACTGGCCTCTCTTGACCCTGAGGCTCCGATTATTATGCTGATGACCGCATGGCAATATTCTCACCATGTGGCACCATCTCTGGTGCATCATGAAGGCCCCATCCTGCTGCTGGCTAACTTCGATGGAACATGGCCCGGTCTGGTGGGGGCTCTGTGCATGGCTGGCACCCTGACCAGCCTGGGTAGAGATTACAGCCGCCTCTGGTCCGAAAACTTTGACGATGATTTCTTCTACATGAGCCTGCAATCGTGGCTGGAAAGCGGACAGATTGAACACGATACCTCTTATTTGAAAGAAATCACCAAAGAACACCCAATGACTAACACAGAGGCAGGTAAAATAGGTCAGCGGGTAGGGGAATTCATTCTCAAAAACAAGGAGATTATGGGGCTATACGACATGTTCTGCATGGGCATGATGAACGGCATATTTCCTCAGGAATCCCTGGTCAGGATTGGTATGCCCATTGAGGCATTATCCCAGTCCGCCCTTTTACATGACATGAACCTTGTTTCCGAAGAGCAGCGCGAAGAATGTTTGCAGTGGTATATCGATCGCGGCATGGACTTCAGATTTGGTACCGATGCAGCCACAGAACTGACTCGTGAGCAGGTAAAAGAGCAGTGCGCCATGATGATCGCCATGGCTCGCGCCACCAAACGCTTTGGCCTGACAAGCGTGGGTGTTCAGTATCAACAAGGCCTGAAAGACAGTTGTGCTGCCTCGGACTTTGCGGAAGGTGCCATCGGCTCAACCGCCCGCTTCCCTATAAAAGACGAAAATGGCGAAGTGATTTCCGAAGGCAAGCCCATTCCATGCATTAACGAAGTTGACATGGGGACCGCCATACCACAAACCATGATGTTCCGTCTGCTCGACAGTCTGGGTCTGCCATCGGAGACAACCCTGCACGATATTCGCTGGGGCAGTGAGTTTGAAGGCACGTTCTACTGGGATTTCGAAATTTCCGGTTCTATACCTTTTGAACACATCAATGGTGGTATTGCTGGTGCTGTCGGTCACCGTCAGCCTGCCATGTATTTCCCGTTAGGCGGTTCTACTGTGAGCGGCCAGAGTAAAGCAGGCAGGTTTATATGGGCTCGTGCACATTATGAAGGTACGGAAGTTCATATGCATATCGGCACCGGCACTGCCTTCGAACTGCCTCAGGAAGAGTTCCAGCGGCGTCTTCATGCAACCTGTAAAGAGTGGCCTTTGATGAACTGTGTACTGGACGGTGTAGGCCGCGATGACCTGATGGCGGGTCACCAGAGCAATCACATCTCTATTGCCTATGTACCGCAAGAAAACCTGAAAGAAGTGGTTCAGGCATTTGCCACACAGGCCCTGACACAAAACATACGTGTTCATTTAGCTGGCGATATTGCCGTCTAAAACCTTCACGGACATTGCCACGTCTCTCATTTCTAATGCAGTGCTCCTTAATGAGATAGCCCTTGAATAACAGCTCTATCTGTGGATAACCTGTTAAAAGTATTGGAAAAAGCTGTCATTCATGTGTGCATAAACAGGAAGGAGACGTTATGAAGCTGGAAAAGTGTCCCTGTTGTCTGGGTGAAGCCGAATTGGCAAGGATGATGGTTGGGGACACTGAAATGTGGCAGGTGACCTGTTCAAGCTGCGGGTTATCCACAGAACTTGATGATGATCAGACTTTTTCGGCAGAACGATGGAATCTGCGTCTGGAACGCTCAAAGCTCAAAATGTGGGTAACCCTGCTGGCTTCCCTTCTGCCCTTTCTGGTTGTGGCCGCGTTTCTTGGCGGTAGTTTTATGGGGCTCAGGCTTTAGCTAAATCGCCGTAAACCCTCGTCCAATCGTCGGGGCAAGGGTCTGGCTTCCATGCCCTGTGGAACAAAACATGGGAACCAAGACAATATCTCAAGTTATAGAGATTGATGCATGCATTTCCATCCTTATAGAGTGTCATGCACTAAGCGATGGTTACTGCTTCAGGCAGCTGATAATGTTATCCGTCAAACTGCCCATGAACTCTATATAACCATCAGGGCCTACAGCTGCATCTGTTGCCAGAGGGTCGAGCACAGCAACATGGGCATCAGTACCATCAATGATCCGGTCAATATAAGCAGGCTGGAACTGTGGTTCACGGAAAACGCAGCTATTGCCGGCTTTTTTCAGCTTTTCTTGCAATTGAGTAAGATGTTTCGCACCCGGCTGCTGTTCCGGGTTAGCAGTGAAATGATCGACAATATTCAACTCGTAATGCCTTTGCAGGTAACCATAAGCATCATGGAAAACGAACATGGGTTGATTGTGGTAGACAGCAAGTTTGCTGATGTTGTGCTTGTCAGCTGCCTGAACCGCTTTTTTGAATACATGGTAATTATCCGTGTATTGTTTTTTATGCTCAGGATCCAGCTCGCTCAGCTTCTCTGATATGGTTTCGGCTATGGCTATGGCGTTATTCGGGCTCAGCCAGATGTGAACGTCGTATTCGCCATGATGATGATGGTCGCTTTCTTCGGCATGATGATGATGGATCTCTTCTTCTCCTTCATTCATCTTCAGAAGCTCCAGATTGCTTTCCTGCATCAAGGGCACGGAGGCCGCTTTTGTTGAACCTGACAGGGTTTTATCCAGAAAGACTTCCATATCGGGTCCGACCCAGAACATAACATCGGCTTCATAAAGCTTTCTGGCGTCTGAAGGCTTCAGGCTATGACTATGGGGAGAGGCTCCCGGAGGAAGCAGCACTTCAGCCGAAGTGACACCTTCGGTGATAGCAGCAGCAATCAGCTGAACGGGCTTAATGGAGGTTAGCACTTTGGGGGGTTCTTGACTCTGGGTCGGCAGTGATAGAGAGAGTAAAAGGCCTGACAGCCAGAATAGTATCTTTGGTTTTCTCGAAAAAATCATAAAGGGCAACTGTGTCAGTCTGTAAGTGAAACGTTATATTATAACTATTGCTAAGAGTGAATGCCCATGTTTTTGCAACGAATTGGTTTGCAGCTCTGATAAAAATCGTGATCGTCCTCTAAATACCAGGCTTCTTCGTTGAAACTATAATGACAACTGAGTGCTATTACCGGACTCTGGACCCATAGAGGGAAATAAAAGAAATGGACGGAAATGATAAAATAAACGGAGCCACTACCCATTCCAGTTATTATCGAGACTTCTGGAACGGGCTGACAAAAATGGCAGGGCGATACAAGCGGTACTTGGTTAAGCCTGCCGCACCGGAAGAGGTCGCTGGTGTTCAATCGTCTTATCCTGTGACTGTTCGTGCTGATAAAAGATCCCAGAGGCAGGTGTGTCCTGAACCCAATGATACCGCTACTAAAAATCTAACATAATCTGTAATTATGTAGACTTATCTACGCCGT
>NZ_JAHHPQ010000429.1:0-4480 GCF_024606245.1 Endozoicomonas sp. SESOKO2 | reverse complement strand
AGAAATACTTCAGTTACTTTCGCAACAACTTGAGCAGCAGCGTAATGCAGGGGCGTTGGTGGGGGGGGGAACCATATCTGTACCCGCCATACAGATGGGGCATACATCTAAAAATGTGAAAGTTAGAGTAACTAGTATTCTAAAGTAATAGGGTAATATTTTGGCTTCATAAATAAACGACATATAGGCACCGAAAGCCATACAAAAACCTTATCCAGTCTATATGTGATCAGCTAAATATGACAAAAAAATCTGGAGACTGTGAACTTTCCCTATTGTGTTGGACACTCAAATTCCAACCGAAACGTGAGCTATATGCTTGCTTACAGTACTGGGAAAAAACTCGTCACTACATCAACGAATTTAAAAAAATATCTGCTGTTCGAATGTTTAAACCCAAAAAAAGGGTGAATGATGTCGCTTAAGCTTTCGACATTCATCCCTATCGTTTGGCTTTGCAAGGAGTATTTTGCAGGACTGCACGTGGCTGATAAGCACAAAGTCAGGACAACTCCAGCTGATGTGTATGCCGATCAAGGTCTTTACTGATAAAAATCAGGATTTTGTCGTCTTCCTATCGAAGTGTTTTGATCCGTCAGAGATACGTTGGGCAGGCCTTTTTACCCTTCTCAGAAGAGAGTTTGATAATCTGATCTTTTAAGATGAAATCTTCTGTTGCTCTTCGGGCGGGTGCTAAGGACTTCATCAAGAGTAGAAGACTTCATCCTGCCAACAAAATGTGCACCCTGACAGGTCATCTCGTAGTTCCAGACATAGTCGTCAGAGGTTCGACCAGATCGTGAACAGAGACTCGCCGCAAGTTGAGCGAACATCATGACAACAAGTTGGTCCGGCAAGATAGCGTTCTGGTTCTGGAGTCGCCATTATGACGATCGACGGCTCTCTGGAACGGGTGAGGGGAAATTACCCTGAGCAACTATTGGAAAAGCTGTTATGATACTTCATGCCTGTTCTTCTTGGTTTCTGAAATATCCGTCTTGACAACTGCTGTTTTACTGCTGACCAACAGAGGCAGGCGTCTCACCACTTTGCTTGTTTTTTAACCAGACGGCAGTTATGTGCATTCGGTCAATACGTGCTTTCACTCTGTTCTCAGTATTGTCAATGATTTGCATTTCAGGGGAGGCTGACATTCATGAGATTTATATGAAGTATGGTTATAAAAATGTTCATATATTATACATTGTGCAATTTCCTTTCGTGAATGGTCTCATTGAGTACTTAAACCGAATCTCCCACGAGCTTTTGATCCCAATGCTAGACTTTGTAGATTCAAGTCAAACTGACCTCCGGGACTTGGATGACTTAACCTTTTTAGAGTCCGAACTTGCAACCACCAGCAAAATTCATGCTGAGACACTTAGATGGCTCAATGAATGGTTGTTTAATTATTAGTCTTTTATTCAGGATGTATAACCTGTCTTCCCGGGGACCGTGTACCTCCGTAAACGCTAAACCCACAATACCTACTTCGCAATACTTAAGCGGAATATTTTAAAGATTCCGACTTGATATTCAGTAGCGATAGGTGTTCCGTGTTCGCGTCTTTCTCTAACACTGATCTGCTCACTAGCTGCAGGGACCGTTGGTGTGACATGACAAGCCTACCTGGAGGACAGTGGTGCTGGTATGGATTTGCGCAGGGGGGGCGGGTAACTGGCATTCTTGTTGTGGACGCTAGCTCTGCCATGCTAATTCGAGTTGAGCTCCCTCCACCTTCGGCGACTGAAGCAGACGCTGTGTTGTGATGCAGCACACAATAGTCAAGCAATACTGGCTTGTGCTCATAATATTGCTACTCTGGAGCATTCATAAAGTTAATTATTCATAAGGTGAACCTACGGCTATGCAGTGGAGGCTGGCATAGGTTATACCGAGGCTTCGGTAGCTGACATCGAAGGTTTTGCTAAGAACCAAGAGGTTTAATTTATGGCAGATTACAAAAGTCTGGCTCATACTTAATGGGGTTGTAAGTATCACATTGCCTTTGTTGCCAAAAAGCGGCAAAAGTCGTTTATGGAAGTTTGAAAAATTTTCCAGTTCCCGGGAACATTTTTTTCATGAGCTTGCCAAACGCAAAAGGAGTGAAATTGTGGGAGGGTATTTGATGCGAGATCACGTTCATATTTGCGTTCGCATTCCGCCGGAGTATTCTGTTTCCCGTATTGTTAGTTATGTGAAGGGTAGTTGTGTAATAGCTATTGCGAGACACTTCAAAGGTAAGCAGAGGGCTTTTTCCGGGGAGTACTTCTGGGTACAAGGGTATTTTGTTAGCATAGTAGAGCCTGACCAAAATGTGGCTCGAGAATTCAGCAGAAATCAGGAGAAAAATGATGAAACACGGGCTCAGCTAAAACTTGGTTTTGACTCGCGCCCCGGGGTGCAATAAAAGCCCTTACCCTTTGAGGGCGTCACCGAATAAGCCTCCGGCTTTGCCGGAGGTCAGCTAACTTACATGGAGGTATAAAAGACAAGAGATAGGCGAATCGAATGAAAGAAAAACTAATGTGTTTGTTTTTAATGTTCTGTTCCGTAACTGCCATTGGTGCTGGTTTTGAAAGGAAGTGGTTTTGGACTTATAGGGGAGCAGCAGAGACAGGTGATCACATAGTTGTTACTTTTAACTTGGAAACTAATAACGTTACAATAAATGGAGAAAGTATTTTCTCATCACCTCCTGACTTATCACAAATTGAAAATCCATTTTTGTTTTTGTTTGCTATGAATTGGGGTGTTATATTTCACTTGTCCCAACTGTTGGCTAGTAATAAAATTGGATCAGTTATTCCCTTTTATATCAATGTTAATGATCCTATATTCAAGCATGTTGCTGAAGGGGAAGATGGCAAAAGTTTGTTTTATTTTGATAAAAAAGCTGATATTACGTTAAAGTCTGGGATTAGATATAAGAAAATAGGATTTAAATCAAAGAATGGTTCTATGATTTGTATTTATATGGAAGAAATCAATGGTTCTGAATATACAATCAGAGCTGTCTTCATGACATCTGATAAAAAATATAAACATAGCTATAGAGATTTTAACTTTAAAAAAGATTTTGGTGATGGAGGTAGTGGTGGGGCAGGTCTGGTTTCAAATATGTTAACTTACGATTCTGAGATTTACTATAAACAACGAATGAAAAATAACTATTTAGACAAAAGTTTAGCTGATCCTTTTAATAACTATTTAGATAAAAAATTAGCTGACCCTTTTAATAAATCTTTAGAGTATAACAATATGCTTGTTAAAATAATGATTTCGTGTTCGTTATATTGGTTGTCAAGCGTTGGACGTTGATATTAAATCATCACAACATGAGAGTGCCTTTAATCGGTCCGCTTTTGGAGGCGGCCTCGGTGGTATTCCCGAAGAAAATAAACAGTATGACGTTGTGGTGGTGAACTCCATGTTCTTGGCGAAGAAGCCGGCGAAAAACTGGATATTGTTCCGGCACGAAGAGGCAGGGTTATTGAACTTCGTCCGAAGTACGGCTGCCTCTATACCGATACGGCCAGGTATCCATCCTTAAACGGTTGAATGTCGACATCAGTCGTGCGACACTGGCCAACTGGATGATATGGACGGTGCAGCTGCTAACGCAGCTCCCTTTGCATCGAAATATCTTGCCATTCGGCTTGGATCGTCCAGTCTGTTGAACATGGAGAGATAATCCATTGTCGTTGAATTCCGGGCGCTGGGTGAGGGTTGGCTGAGATACGTGGTTACATTTCCAGCCGAGAAATTGAGAAAGTTGTAAGGAGCATTCGCAAGCCCTTGCAATGCAGTTTCTGACTGTCACTGTTTGACCCAGATTAACTGGTCAGTGTCAAATCCAAGCTTATCGGATTGTTGGATAAACCGTTCTTTTAACTCCTGGCTTATTTCAGGGGTTCGGGACAGAAACCATAGATAACCCCTATTAAAACCGCTAACAAAGGCGTACTGGTAACCCTTCTGGTCCAGTTCGAAGATAACATAAGAGCCATAAAAGGGGCCAAAGAAAGAGACTTTTAAATAGCCCTCACCACTTTGTCGAGCGAACTTTGCTGTGCCTCTTGCCCGACGGTATTCATCGTCTTTTTCAGAGTAGCCAGAGTTGGTCACTTTTACGGTACCGTCCAGTTGTAAGGTGTACTCAGCAGTGACCTGACTCAGGCCTCGCTCGAAGGAGTGATCCAGTCGGGCAATTTCGTACCACTTGCCCATATACCTTTCAATGTCAAAAGGTGTTACTGGTTTTACGTGTTCAGGAATTCCTGTGCAGCCTGAGACCAGTGCAAGCAGGGCCAGACAGGTAAAGAGTTTCATAAATAATCACCCTTTTTTTTATTCAAGGTAGATGTACGGGAATTTTAAGGGATAGGATGCAATTAAACATCTATTGTCGTGAAGGTGGCGTTTTACCGCTACTAAAAATCTAACATAATCTGTAATTATGTAGACTTATCTACGCCGT